>JAYVYM010000217.1:0-4355 GCA_043784245.1 Frankiales bacterium | reverse complement strand
CAGGCCGTGCAGCTCGGCGGCGCCCAGCTCGCCGGCGCGAGGGGGGGCGGCGCCGTGCGGGTCGTCGCCAGCACCGCACTGGTCGACGGCACCGGCGGGGTGCTCGTCGACGGCGCCTTGCTCACACCGCCGTACGTGTTCACGGTGCTCGGCGACCAGGGCACCTTGGCGTCTGCGCTCGGCATCCCGGGCGGTGTCGTCGCGACGGTGGCGCGGGTCGGCGGCGCGGCCCGCGTCGAGCAGTCCGGCGCCCTTGTCGTGGGCGCCTTGCGACCGCTCACGCCGCCTCGTTACGCTCGGCCGGACCCAGGCGGCTGACCAGCAGGGCCGCCCACCACGTCGAGAGGCACTGCCCTGAACGCCGACGCCTACCCCGAGGACCTCATCTACACCGCTGAGCACGAGTGGCTGCGGGCCGGTGCGGGGCCGGTCGTCCGGCTGGGCATCACGGCGTACGCGCAGGAGGCGCTGGGCGACATCGTCTTCGTGACGCTGCCGGCGGTCGGCACCGCGCTGGACGCCGGCCAGGCATTCGGTGAGGTCGAGTCGACCAAGAGCGTCTCGGACGTGTACGCGCCGGTGGCGGGGACCGTCTCAGCGGTCAACGAGGCGCTGGACGCCAACCCCGAGCTGGTCAACGCCGATCCCTACGGCGACGGCTGGCTGGTCGAGCTGACGGTCGAGGGCCCACTGGTCGGCGACACCCTGCTCGACCGAGCCGCGTACCAGGCACTGCTGCCCTGACCCGGCGGAGCGGTCGGACCTGAACCACCCGCCGAGCAGCCCAGATCGGCCCGGGCAGCCCTCCACGGCAGCGTCGAGACACCGCAGCAGCGGCCCGGCTCAGGTGGAGGTTGACCCTGTGTGACGCGCCCTACTACGGTCAGGCAGCACCACGACCGGGAGGAAACACACGTGTTCTGCACGCGGTGCGGCCAGCAGAACCCCGACGGGAGCCGCTTCTGTGCGCGCTGCGGGGCAGCCCTACCGGCCGCCGGCGCGCCGGCTCCGAGCGAGATCGAGACGACGTCGACGATCTCGCTCTCGGCGCTGGAAGGAGCCTTGGACCGCGGTGCGGGCGCGGCCCATGCCGAGCCGGTGCTCGACGACGAACCACCGGCCGGTACGGCGCTGCTGGTCGTCAAGCGCGGTCCCAATGCCGGCAGCCGGTTCCTGCTCGATGCCGATGTCACGACGGCTGGCCGGCACCCCGAGAGCGACATCTTCCTGGACGACGTGACGGTCAGCCGGCGGCATGCCGAGTTCGTTCGCGAGGGTGGCGGTTTCGTCGTCCGCGACGTCGGCAGCCTCAACGGGACCTACCTGGACCGCGAGCGCATCGAGTCGGCGGGGCTGGCGGGCGGCGACGAGGTGCAGATCGGTAAGTACCGGCTGGTGTTCCTGGCGGGCCCGCGCAGCGCGGAGCACGGGTGAGCCCGTCGGCCGAGGCGGTGTCGGCGCGTGCGTTCATGAGCATCGGGGAGGTGCTCGGCCAACTGCGGCCCGACTTCCCTGACATCACCATCAGCAAGATCCGGTTCCTGGAGGACGAGGGGCTGGTCAAGCCGGTGCGTACCGCGTCGGGCTATCGCAAGTTCTCGCGTGAGGACGTCGGTCGGCTGCGCTACGTGCTGACCGCCCAGCGCGACCAGTACCTGCCGCTGCGCGTCATCAAAGAGCACCTGGCCGCCATCGACCGGGGCCTGGAGCCGCCGGCGCCGAGTACCGGTGGGCCGCGCGTCCCGCGCGCCCTGGTGGCCGCCGAGGCGCTCCCCGGGCCGGCGGCCTTCCGGCCCGATCCGAGCGAGCTGCGGCTGTCGCGGGCCGAGCTGGCCGAGGCGGCGGGCCTGTCGGACGAGCAGCTCGAGCAGCTCGTTCAGTACGGTCTGCTCGGACCTCGGCAAGGTGGATCGCACTACGACGGCGATGCGCTGATCGTGGCCAAGACCGTGGCGGAGATGGCGCGGTTCGGCATCGAGGCTCGGCACCTGCGGCCGTTCAAGACCGCGGCCGACCGGGAGGTCGGGCTGCTGGAGCAGGTCGTCACGCCGCTGGTCCGCCAGCGCAACCCGGAGGCCCGGGCGCGGGCCGATGAGGTGGTCCGCGAGCTGGCGGCGCTGTCGGTGAAGCTGCACAGCACCCTGGTCCGCCAGGGGCTCGGCCCGGGGCTGCGTCGCTGAGCTGGGCTGCTGACCTGCGCGGTAGGGTGCCCCACCGACGTACCGCTGGAGGTCCCGTGGCAGAGCACGAGGAGGGCACCACCCTCCGCGAGTTGAGTGTGGTGGGCGTACGCGTCGAGCTCCCCAGCCAGCAGCCGATCGTCCTGCTCAAGGAGGTCGACGGCGACCGTTACCTGCCGATCTGGATCGGCGCCGTAGAGGCCACCGCGATCGCCTTTGCGCAGCAGGGCGTCGTCACCGGTCGGCCGATGACGCATGACCTCATGCGCGACCTGCTGGACTCCTTCGAGCACCCGCTGCGCACCGTCACGATCACCGAGTTGCGCGACGGGACCTTCTACGCCGAGCTGGGCTTCGACGAGGGCCGGACCGTGAGCGCGAGGCCGTCCGACGCCATCGCGCTGGCACTGCGTACCGGCGCCGTCATCAAGGGCGAGGCGGCGGTGCTCGAGGAGGCCGGCATCTCGATCCCCGACGAGCAGGAGGACGAGGTCGAGAAGTTCCGGGAGTTCCTCGACCAGATCAACCCGGAGGACTTCCAGTCCTGACATCACCCTGACCCTGAGGTCTAGACTTGGGACGCGCCGGGCGAGGTCGTTGACCCCCCAAGTCCGGCTCCCTACCGTGCGCTACGACCCCAGGCCGGGGTCGGCGGCCCGCGCCCCGCGTGAGCTGTCTGCAGAGAGGCGGGCCCCCGTGCCGCACGAGCAGGGACCGACCCCACAGCCCCGCCCGGTGCTGGGGCTGCAGGGCACGCTGTTCGACGACCTGCCTGCTGACGAGCGACCGGGCGCGCAGCCGGAGGGGCTCGGCTACCGCGGGCCGACCGCGTGCTCGGCTGCCGGGATCACCTATCGCCAGCTGGACTACTGGGCCCGTACCGGGCTGGTGGAGCCGAGCGTGCGCGAGGCGGCCGGGTCCGGCAGCCAGCGGCTCTACTCCTTCCGCGACATCCTGGTGCTGAAGATCGTCAAGAAGCTGCTGGATGCCGGCGTCTCGCTGCCCAACATCCGGACCGCCATCGCCACCCTGCGCGACCGGGGGATAGCCGACCTCGCGCAGATGACGCTGATGAGCGACGGCACGACGGTGTACGAGTGCACCTCCACCGACGAGGTGCTCGACCTGGTGCAGGGCGGCCAGGCCGTCTTCGCCATCGCGGTCGGTCATCAGGTCAGTGACGTACAGGGCTCGCTGGCCCAGCTGCCGGGGGAGCGGGCCCATGGCGCCGGCCAGCAGGGCCCGCACGGCACCGGCGCCGATGACCTGGCCAGCCGCCGCCGGCGCCGTTCCGCCGGCTGACAGCGTCCGCACCTCCCAGGTCCACCCGCGCGCCGCGCGTCGGACGACTCGAACCGGCCCGTCCGGGTAGGCTCTCCTCGCCGACGACCCCACGCGGGAGAGTCCCCCGCCGCCAGCGGGGGGCGCCGAAGGAGCAACTCTCCCCGAGAACCTCTCAGGCCCGTGGACCGCGTGGAAGAGGCACCTCTGTAGAGAAGGCGTGCGCGCCTCACCGAAGGAGAAAGCCCGTGCGAGCGGGTGAAGCTCTCAGGTCCAAGGGACAGAGCGGGGAGGCCCTAGCGGTGCGCGCCCGGCGCCCCGCGGCTGCCCCCGGAGGTCTGTCGTGAGTGACGCCCCTGCCCGTGTGCCCGCCCCGTCCGCGACCCCGAGCCTGGTCGAGCTGGAGGCGGCAGCGCCGTTCGCGGGCCGGCACATCGGGCCCACTCAGGACCAGATAGCCAAGATGCTCGCCGTCATCGGGCACGGCTCACTCGACGATCTGACGCGGGCCGCCGTGCCGGCCGCGATCCGGGCCACCGAAGCCCTCGACCTGCCGCCGGCCGCGAGCGAGCCGCAGGTGCTCGCCGAGCTGCGCGCGCTCGCCGACCTCAACATCCTGGTGACACCCATGATCGGCTGCGGCTACTCCGCTACGCACACCCCGGGCGTCGTGCTGCGCAACGTCATGGAGAACCCGGCCTGGTACACCGCGTACACGCCCTACCAGCCGGAGATCAGCCAGGGCCGCCTGGAGATGCTGCTCAACTTCCAGACCGTCGTGGCCGACCTGACCGGCCTGCCCGTGGCGGGCGCCAGCCTGCTCGACGAGTCGACCGCCGCGGCCGAGGCCATGACGCTGGCGCGCCGGCAGAGCAAGCTCGGTGCCGACGCCGT
>JAYVYM010000216.1:0-3281 GCA_043784245.1 Frankiales bacterium | reverse complement strand
CGGTCTGTCCCGGGGCTTGGACGTCGACGTCTTCGCCCCCGGCCTGAGCTTCTTCTTCGACGCCCACATCGACTTCTTCGAGGAGATCGCCAAGTTCCGCGCGGCCCGCCGCATCTGGGCGCGTTGGCTGCGCGACGTCTACGGCGCGAAGACCGACAAGGCGCAGTGGTTGCGGTTCCACACCCAGACGGCCGGGGTGTCCCTGACGGCCCAGCAGCCCGACAACAACGTCGTGCGTACCGCGGTGGAGGCGCTCGCGGCGGTGCTGGGAGGTACGAACAGCCTGCACACCAACGCGCTGGACGAGGTGCTCGCCCTGCCCAGCGCCAAGGCGGCACAGATCGCCCTACGTACCCAGCAGGTCATCGCCGAGGAGACCGGTGTGGCCAATGTTGTCGACCCGCTCGGCGGTTCGTGGTACGTCGAGCAGCTGACCGATGAGATCGAGGCTCGCGCGGAGGCGATCTTCAGCAAGATCCGCGAGATGGGCCCCGACGGCACGATGACCAGCGGCATCCTGCGTGGCATCGAGGACGGCTGGTTCATGGCCGAGATCGCCGAAGCCGCTTTCCAGTACCAGGTTGCTGTGGAGAAGGGCGACAAGAAGGTCGTCGGGGTCAACGTCCACACCGGTGACGTCGACGCGCCATTGGAGATCATGCGGGTGAGCCACGAGGTCGAGCGCGAGCAGGTGCGCGTGCTGGGCGAGCGGCGGGCCGGGCGCGACGACGCCCACGTGCAGGCCACCTTGGCAGAGCTGAAGCGGACCGCGCAGGGCGAGGGCAACACGGTCCCGTCGATGCTCGAGGCGTGCCGCGCCGAGGCCACCCTCGGGGAGATCTGCGGCGTCCTGCGCGACCTCTGGGGCAGCTACACCGAGCCACCGCGCTTCTGACCCGGGGCTCACCCGTGGAAGGCCCGCGACCGGTGTGCTGTTGGATGACAACATGCGCATGAAGCCGACCGACATCAATATCGCCGGCGCCGTCGACCTGTCCGGGCTGCGACCCCCGGCCACGCCGGCCGGCTCCGGCCCCGCTCCTCGCGGGGCGGCCCCGCGCGGCCCCGCGGGTCCCCCGGCTGCCGGTGGCCCGCACGTCTTCGACGTCGACGAGGCCGGCTTCGAGGAGCAGGTGGTGCGCCGGTCGATGTCGGTTCCGGTGCTGATCGACTTCTGGGCCGAGTGGTGCGGGCCGTGCAAGACGCTCTCCCCGGTGCTGGAGCGGCTCGCGGAGTCCGACGGTGGGTCGTGGGTGCTTGCCAAGGTCGACGTCGACGCCAACCAGGCCCTGTCGACGCAGCTCGGGATCCAGAGCATTCCGACCGTCCTGCTGGCGCTCGGCGGACGGCTCGTACAGGGCTTCACGGGGGCGCTGCCCGAGCGTGACGTGCGCTCCTTCCTCGACCAGGTGCTCGCTGCCGCCGCCCAGGCGGGGCTGCCCGGAGCCGGTGCCGCGCCCGCCGGCAACGACGACGGACCGCCACCCGAGCCGGAGATCCTGGCCGCGGAGGAGGCGCTCGAGCGCGGGGACTGGGACGCCGCGCTGACGGCGTACGACGGCCTGCTCGCCCGCGACCCGCGGCACGAGCTGGCGCAGTCCGGGCGGGCGTCCGTCGCGTTGTTCCGGCGCACCGACGGCGTCGATCCCGAGACGGTCCTGCGCACCGCCCAGGGTGCCCCCGACGATGTGGACGCGCAGCTGGCCGCCGCTGACCTCGAGGTGCTCGCCGACCGGGTCGACGAGGCCGTCGCCCGACTTGTCGGGTTGGTGCGCCGCACCGACGGCGACGATCGCACCCGGGCCCGCGACCGGATGGTCGAGTTGTTCGCGGTCCTCGACCCCGCCGACCCCCGGGTCACCGCCGGCCGCCGCGCCCTCGCGAACGCCCTGTTCTGAGCGGCGCGCTGCGGGGTGCTGCGGGCCTGCCCCACCGCTGACGGACGGGCGCTCGGCGCGCCACAGCGCCGGTGGCCGCCTCAGGCCGATGGGTCGGACGCGAGCCAGACCGTGCTGAGCGGGGGTAGCCGCAGCAGCGCGCTGGCGGGCTGCCCGTGCCAACCGTCGGTCGACGCGGTGACGCCGCCGAAGTTGCCCACCCCGCTACCCGAGTAGATCTCGGCGTCGGTGTTGACGACCTCGCGCCACTGGCCGGGCCAGGGCAGCCCGAGCCGGTAGCCCTCGTGTGGCATCCCCGCGAAGTTGCTGATGCAGGCGACAGCCGAGCCGTCGGTGCCGTAGCGCAGGAACGACAGGACGTTTCCGTTGGCGTCGTTCGCGTCGATCCAGGCGAAGCCGGCCGGCTCGTGGTCCTGCGACCAGAGCGCCGAGCTGGCGCGGTAGACCGCGTTGAGCTCCTTCAGCAGCAGCGCGACCCCGCGGTGGTCGGGCAGGTCCAGCAGCCACCAGTCGAGCGAGCGCTGCTCGCTCCACTCCGACTCCTGCGCGAACTCCTGCCCCATGAACAGCAGCTGCTTGCCCGGATGCGCCCACATGAAGCCCAGATAGGCACGGACGTTGGCCAGTTGCTGCCACCGGTCACCCGGCATCTTGCGCAGCAGGCTGCCCTTACCGTGCACGACCTCGTCGTGGCTGATCGGCAGCACGTAGTTCTCGCTGTACGCATAGACCATCGAGAACGTCATCTGGTGGTGGTGGTAGCCGCGGTGCACCGGCTCGCGGGCCATGTAGTCCAGCGAGTCGTGCATCCAGCCCATGTTCCACTTGTGGCCGAAACCCAGGCCGCCCAGATGTACCGGCCGGGAGACACCCGGCCACGCCGTCGACTCCTCCGCGATCGTCATGCAGCCCGGCACCCGGCGGTAGACGACGGAGTTCATCTCCTGCAGGAACGCGACCGCCTCGAGGTTCTCGCGGCCGCCGTAGGCGTTCGGCAGCCACTCGCCGGCCTTGCGCGAGTAGTCCAGGTACAGCATCGAGGCCACCGCGTCGACGCGCAGCCCGTCCACGTGCAGCTCCTGCAGCCAGTACGTCGCGTTGGCCACCAGGAAGTTGCGCACCTCGCGACGGCCGAAGTCGAAGACGTACGTGCCCCAGTCCTGCTGCTCACCGCGGCGCGGGTCAGGGTGCTCGTACAGCGGGGTGCCGTCGAAGCGCGCCAGCGCCCACTCGTCCTTCGGGAAGTGGGCGGGCACCCAATCGACGATGACCCCGATGCCCGCACGGTGCAGCGCGTCCACCAGGAAGCGGAACTCGTCCGGGGTGCCGAAGCGGGCCGTCGGCGCGTAGTAGGACGTGACCTGGTAGCCCCACGAGCCGCCG
>JAYVYM010000215.1:0-6344 GCA_043784245.1 Frankiales bacterium | reverse complement strand
CGCGCTCGGGACCGGTCCCCCTGGCGGCTGCCACCTTCTCGGTCGCGAGCGCCTTCACCGTGGCTGCCTTTTCCAGGACGACCACCTTCGTCGTGGCAGTGACCTCCTTGAGGCGCACGGCGCCGCGCTGGGCGACCCGCTTGGGGCTCACCCGGTCGGCGATGGCGTCAAGGGTCTCGGCCAGGTCCTCACGGGTGCGCTCGATCTCCGCGACCAGCTGCGCCGGGTCCGGTGACCCGGGCTGCTCGGCCTTCTTGCCGGCCGTACGCACAGCCCCCGCCGTGCTGCTGCCCTCGATGCGCTCGCTCGCCACGCTGTGGCTCCCTCGGTCGGCCGCTGGCGCGGCGCCTGTCGACTGCGGACGGCTCGCACCGACCCGCTCCCCCCGTGCCCGGCCGGGCAGGGGCGGAACCGCTCCCACCGCGCGGGTGGGAGGCGATGGACATCCTGCACCCGGGCAGCTCACCCGGCAGCAGCGCCCCGGGACCCGGCTGCCGTCGGCGGCGTAAGGCGTACGGCGTACGCGGTACGGGCCAGGTCGCCGCTCTCGCGCGAGCCCGGCCGGCCCGTAGGGTGATGGCCTCGCGCGGTTGGCGGAACTGGCAGACGCTGCGGCTTTAGGTGCCGCCGCCCTCGGGCGTGGGGGTTCGAGTCCCCCACCGCGCACCGGTCCTACGCCTGCTCAGCCCGCCGCCAGCTCCTGCGGCTCCCTCACGGGATGTTCAGGCCCTCCGGTGGGATCTGCTCCCTGTGCAGCGCCCGGTCGGGCAGGAACACCGTGTAGCCGCCGGTCTTGACCTCCTCGAAGCGGACACCGGTGCGGACCAGGAAGGCCCGCATGCCGGCTTCCTTGACCTGCTCGCCCGGCATGACGTTGTAGATCAGGGCCACCCGGTCCGACGCGGCGACCGCCTGGTCGAGCTTCACGTCACGCACGAAGAACATCGGCGTACAGCTGATCGACTCCGAGGACTCCCAGGTGAGCTTGTAGGACGTCCAGTAGCCGGCGTAGGCGTGCGACACCCCGCGCGAGGCGAGCAGCGCCGTCACCGGGCCGGTCGGCGGCAGCTGCGTCTCCGGCACCCGGGCCACTCCGATCACGGTCAGCACCGTGCAGGCCGTGAGCACGGTCGCCCGGGCCACCCGAGTGAGCGTCAACGAACTGATCGCCAGCGCGAGGGGTCCGGCCAGGTAGATGTAGTAGCGGGCGTTGTCCACGAGGCTGAGCACCGGGGTCGCCGCGAAGATGACAGGAAAGGCCAGCAGCACCACGAGGTGCAGCGAGCTCCGCCGGACGGCCGGCAGGAAGGCGAACAGCAGAGCCAGACCGACCAGCGGGTAGATCCAGCGGGCCCCCGGGAAGATCCAGGCCTCGGTGGTGGGGACCCGAAGGCCCAGCGCGGTCGGCAGGCCGGACCGCACCATGGCCCGCAGGCGGTCCAGCGGGCCATCCGGCACGACCGCGGGCACCAGCGATGTCCAGCCGCGCCGCACGTTGGCGACCAGCCACGGCGAAACCCCGACGACCGCCGGCAGCACCGCCGGCCAGGCGTACAGCGCCTTCGTCCTGAGCTTGGCAAGCAGCCACAGCAGCACCGGCAGCAGGAACAGCAGGCTCAGCGGGGACGACCAGAACGCCACGCCGCCGGCCAGTCCCATGAGTGCCCAGCTCAGCCGGTCGGCGGGCCGTTCCACCACGCGCAAAGCCATCAGCATGACCAGCAGGCCGCACACGGCGGTGCTCTCGTAGAACAGGTAGAGGGTGCCCTGGACCAGGATGAAGGCCGCTGGGAACACCCACACGAGCATCCCGGCCAGGGCCGCGCGCTGTGGGCCCAGGATGCGCAGTCCGATCCGCCACACCAGGACCGCCTGCACAAGGCCCTCGACGAACTGCACCGACTGGATGGCCGCGGTCGTCTCACCGACGACCCACATGAGGGCGGCGACCGGGAGCAGCTCGACGGTGCCGCCGTACGCCTGTCCCCAGAAGAAGACCGGGAACGTGCCGTCGTGCAGCAGCCGGACGGCCATCAGGCCCTCGATCGCCTCGTCACTGCTGACCAGGCCACGCGGGCCGAGCATGGCCCAGATCCGGATCGCGAGCCCGGTCAGCAGAGCCAACAGCAGCAGCACCCGCCACATCGACTCGGCCCGGCCCGGCCGGCCCCGTGCGCCGATGGACGCGTCCCCGCCGGGCTTCCTGACGCCACTGGCCAGGGTCACGCGGTCGCCGCCACGAGCGGGATCGTAGCTGCAGCGCAGTCACCGCTTCCCGCGCAACGCGCCGCGGGCCGCCGCTACGGCAGGGTCCACACCGGCTAGGGTCGGCCGGGTGATGATGCGTGCGGTGGTGACCGGCGGTGCCGGCTTTCTGGGCTCACACCTGTGCGAGCGGTTGCTCGACGACGGTGTCGAGGTCATCGCCCTGGACAACTTCCTCACCGGGCGGCCGGCCAACGTGGAGCACCTGCTCGGCCGCGACGGCTTCCGGCTGCTGCGCTGCGACGTCACGGAGTACGTGCACGTGCCCGGCCCCGTCGACCAGGTGCTGCACTTCGCGTCGCCGGCCTCCCCCATCGACTACCTGCAGCTCCCAATCGAGACTCTCAAGGTGGGCAGCATCGGCACCCTGCACGCGCTCGGGCTGGCCAAGGAGAAGGGCGCCCGCTTCGTGCTGGCGAGCACCTCGGAGACCTACGGTGACCCGCAGGTGCACCCCCAGCCGGAGACCTACTGGGGCCACGTCAACCCGGTCGGCCCACGCGGGGTTTACGACGAGGCCAAGCGCTACGCCGAGGCACTGACGATGGCCTACCGGCGCACCCACAACGTCGACACCGCGATCTTGCGCATCTTCAACACGCACGGCCCGCGGATGAGACCGAACGACGGCCGGGCGATTCCGGCGTTCACCAGCCAGGCACTGACCGGCAAGCCGATCACGGTCGCCGGGGACGGCAGCCAGACCCGGTCGATCATCTATGTCGACGACCTCGTCGAGGGCATCATGCGCCTGCTGCGCAGCGATCTCGCCGGGCCCGTCAACATCGGCAACCCCCGCGAGGCGACAGTGTTGGAGATCGCCGAAACCATCAAGCGCCTGGCCGGGAGCTCCAGCGAGATCATCTTCATTCCGCGGCCGACCGACGACCCGACGGTGCGCCAGCCCGACATCACGCTGGCCAAGCGGGAGCTCGGGTGGGAGCCGCAGGTCGGCTTCGAGCAGGGCCTGTCGCGCACCATCGCATGGTTCGCCTCGCACGCGGAGCTGGTCGGCGGCTGACGCTCAGGGGCGCAGCTCCACCAGCAGGTCGTCGCCGATCGCGGTGACCGCGAACCTGCTCGGCAAGGTGGTCAGGATCCGGGCTCGCGACGCCGGCCCGTACTGCCCGGCGTCGTCGGTTGGGCCACCGTGCACGACGACCCAGCGGACGCCGAGCTGGCCGAGCCGGGTGATGGCGGCGGGCGCCGGGAAGTTCATGAGCAACAGGACGTCGCGGCCGTACTCGGGCGGCGCGTAGCCGGAGTAGCCGTTGACCCGCGGGTGGAAGTCGAGGGTTGCGTACAGCTGGCGGGGCGCCTCGATGTAGGGGTAGTCCGGGCTGCGCGCCGGGTCGGGGATCGGCAGCTCCAGAACGTTGCCGGGGCCCCGCCCGTCAAGGGCCCGGTAGACCGCGAGGGTCCGGTCGTCCACCGGGAGCGCGACCCACCCGATCGGGGCGCTGGTCTCCGCCAGGACGACCAGGCACGCCAGGCCGGTGAGCAGCGTTCTGGTCCGCGGCCGTAGCCGCGTGGTCAGCGCCGCCCACCCGACTCCGGCAAGCACGGCGACCGCGAGCATCGCGATGACGGCGAGCCGCGCGGGCACCCGTACACCGCTCCAGCCCGGCACATGGTCGAACAGGAAGGCGAAGGGCGCCGGGCGACCGGCGATGACCGGGCCACCGGACAGGATCGCGGCGACGACCCCGGCCAGCACCAGCAGCAGCAGCGCCAGCTGCCGGTCGGTCGGGCCGCCGGGCCCGGGACGGTCGGTCCGGACCGCTCTGCGAGCAATCAACGCCAGGACCCCCACGACCATGAGGACGGTCACGAGCAGCCCTGGCAAGGCGATGTGCTCGTTAAACGGGGGGTGCCTTGCACCCAGGACCTGCCAGACCCGGTTGCCACCCACCGGGGTGAGCAGGTCGACCCACCTGAAGCTGCCGCCGGAGAACAGCGGCCGCGCGAACGCCGGGTCACGCTGCAGCGCCAGGTAGGGCGCGGTGAGCGGCACCAGCAGGGCGAGCACGACGACCCCGGCGAGAGCCAGCGCCCGCACCTGCGCCCAGCTCGCCCGACGTCGCACCAGGAACCAGCCGGCCACCACCAGAGCGGCGGTCAGCCCCCACAGGATGCCGTAGTAGGCGGCTGCGAGCACCTGCCCGACGGTGAGGAGCCCGAGCGCAACGGCTTCCCGCAGCCGCGGCGCGATCAGCACCCGGAACAGCAGCAGGAAACCGGCTGGCAGGAACCATGCCGCGACCAGCTGCGGGTTGCCCAGGTGACCGAGGAAGAACGAGCTGAAGGCAAAGCCGAGGGCGGCCACGAGGGCGGCGTCGGCCCGCCCGGTCAGCCATCGCACCAGCACGTACGTGGCCGCGAGGTTGGCCATCACCAGCACGATGAGCGTGACGTTGAACGCGAGGGCCCAGCTCGTGCTGCCGGCCAGGGCGTGCACCGGACCGAAGATCGCTGCCAGCGGCAGCAGTGACTCGGTGTACGCGGTCGTACCGGTGTTGGGCGCGTAGATCGGGGCGTTGAAGTAGTGCGCCGGGTCGGTGACGACGGAGTGTCCGGCCCAGTCCATCAGCCAGGCGACCAGCGCCGGGTCACCGACGTTGACCGGCAGGCTGCCGGTGAATCGCGACGGCGTTATCCGCAGCATGACCAACGTCAGCACGAGGAAAAGCAGGCCCAGGGCGAGCTGCCGCCCCCTCGGATGGGCGGGCGCCTGCCCCCGCGGGGGCGGCACAGCCCGCCGGGTCGGCCTGGCAGGCGGCACGGAATGCGAGCCGGACACGTCCGAAGGCTAGCCGCGCCGAGGCAATGAGCCGCTAGCCTCGCCGGGTGAAGTTGTCGATTCTGATGCCGGTCTACAACGAGGGCGCCACGCTGGCGGCGGCGCTCAAGCGTGTGCTCGACGTGGACTACCCCTGCGACATCGAGGTGGTCGCCGTCGACGACGGCTCCACCGACGGGACCGCAGCGGTGCTCGCGGCCGTGGACGACCCGCGGGTCACGGTGCACCGGCACGCCGTCAACTCGGGCAAGGGTGCAGCCATCCGGACGGCCGGCACCATGGCCACGGGCGACTGGATCATCATGTGCGACGCGGACCTCGAGTACTCCCCGGAGGAGATCCCGCTGCTGCTGCAGCCGGTGCTGCGCGGCGAAGCCCAGGTGGTCTACGGCACCCGGTCCTTCGGCAGCCACAACGCCTACAGCTTCTGGTACGTGATGGGCAACAAGGGCGTCACGCTGTGTGCCAACCTGATGTTCAACGCCTACATCTCCGACCTGGAGACCTGCTTCAAGCTGATGCCGCTGACGCTGTACCGGGAGCTCGACGTGCAGGCCGCGGGCTTCGGCATGGAGGCCGAGATCACCGGCAAGCTGCTGCGCAGGGGGGTGCGGCCGTACGAGGTGCCGATCAGCTACAAGGCGCGTTCCCGCGAGGAGGGCAAGAAGCTGACCTGGAAGGACGGTGTCGAGGCGATCTGGATCCTGGCCAGGATCCGGGCCTCGGCCGCCGCAGCGTCAACCGAGCAAAGCCTTGGCAAGCCGCGGGGCTAGCGACCGGAACGCCTGGCCGCGATGGCTGATGGCGTCCTTCTCGGTCGCCGACAGCTCTGCCGTCGTACGCCCGTCGGCGACGGCGAAGACCGGGTCGTAGCCGAACCCGCCGTCGCCCCGCGGTGCTCGGACGAGGGTCCCGCGCAGCTCACCGGTCACGACACCCGCTCGCCCGTCCGGCAGCGCCCAGGCCGCCGCGCACACGAAGGCGCCGCCCCGCCGGTCGTCCGGCACGTCGGCGAGCTGACCGAGCAGCAGCTCCAGGTTGGCCCGGTCGTCTCCGTGCCGACCTGCCCAGCGGGCCGACAGCACCCCGGGCATGGCGTTCAGCGCGTCGACACACAGCCCGCTGTCGTCGGCCACGGCCGGCAGGCCGGTGTGCGCCACGGCCTCCCGGGCCTTGGCGAGCGCGTTCTCCTGGAAGCTCTCGCCGGTCTCGGGCCCGGGCTCGTACGCGCCGTCCAGGCCGCGCAGGGCGAGCCCGTGCGGGCCAAGGATGCGGCGCA
>JAYVYM010000214.1:0-3530 GCA_043784245.1 Frankiales bacterium | reverse complement strand
CTTCGGCTTCTCCGTCGCAGCACTTCTCGTTCTCCTGGCTGCCGTCCTCGTTATTGACTACGGCGTCGAACATTTGGAGTACACGCATGGTGCCGTCTTCTACATCGCTGTCGGCGTCATTCTCCTCGCGGTGGCATCGATCTGCGCGTGGTTAGCGTGGGCAAGCTCGGGCAAGCTCCGAGTTGGATCGCGCATCGTTACCTCGAGGTTGCGACCGTGAACAGCCGGGATGATGGGTAACTGATTAGTCCAGCAGGATGGATAACACTTTTCGGTTAGCCAGTAATGATGTGATTCGTTCGTCGGACGTGGCGAGTAGCACGGTGTTGAAGTGAATAGCCCAGATCCCATCATCGGTCTCCTCCAAGCCGATGTGT
Organism: Frankiales bacterium; assembly: GCA_043784245.1. Classification (GTDB taxonomy): domain Bacteria; phylum Actinomycetota; class Actinomycetes; order Mycobacteriales; family SCTD01; genus JAYVYM01. The sequence continues at coordinate 3,153 of JAYVYM010000214.1, read as the reverse complement.
TGGTCGACCATCGCGGTGGCGAGGTAGAGCAGTCGGTTCTGGAAGCGGAACGTGTCGCCCGTCGTGATCTTCTTCACCACGAAGTGACCCGAGTATTCGAGTGCGGGCAATCGGTCCGGGTACGCGCGCGCTCTATCATGAGCCGAAGCGCGTCATCGAGGAGTTGCAACGCTATGTGTCGTCTACGAGGCAGGCGCACGACTAACCACTCCACTTGCTTACCGGAGAACCGGGTACGGCCTTCGGATCATTCCCTAACTCGCGAACGTCGGACGTGAATCGTTTAGTCCGGGCGGTCTTCTGCTCGGGCATCCAGTTCTCGATGTAAAGACGCGAAGAGAAGGCGTCGATCTCGCTCGCGAGGACGCACTGCCCACCGAGAGCAGAGAGGGTGGCGTGGAAGCCCCCGATGCCCGCGAACAGGTCTACGTACTTGAACGACACAAGCAGACCCTAGAGGTCAGGGACGACATGTTCACGGACGTCGGGTCCCCGACTCGCCGGTGCCGTGACCGAGTGGCAGCCCGACCAGCCGTGCGTGGCCTGAACGGCCTGTGCTGCCTGCGGGCCAAGGACAGCGTGCACGGTCGAAGCGTGCCAGCGCTGGCCCCCTTGCGCCGGTGGAACACCCTGCTCATCGAGTTCCCGCGCGATGGCGGTCAGGCTGCTGCCTCGGCCCCTCGCAGTCACGATCTGCGAGATGACCGTCTCTGGGAGAGTTGTATGTCAACGCTCCCTGAAAGTTGACCCCTTGGCGCTGCTTGAAAGTTGACCCCTCGGGGTTGGTTCTAGCGGTGGTTGGTGCTGGTGGGGCGGTGTGCTCGGGTGCGGTAGGAGTCGCCGTCTAGGGCGATGACGGTGGCGTGGTGGACGAGCCGGTCGATGGTGGCGGCGGCGATGATGTCGTCGCCCAGGGTTTGACCCCAGGCGGAGAACGCGAGGTTGCTGGTGACGATGACGGAGCCGGTCTCGTAGCGGTTGGCGATGAGTTGGAAGAACAAGTTGGCGGCGGCGGCGTCGAGCGGGAGGTAGCCGACCTCGTCGATGATCAGGAGCCGGAAGCGGTGGAGCTTGCGGAGCTCGAGGTCGAGGGTGTTGCGGTCGTGGGCGGCGGCCAGGCGGTGCAGCCAGCCGCTGGTGGAGGCGAACGCGACGGGGTAGCCGGCTTCGCAGGCCTTGATGCCGATCGCGATGGCGAGGTGGGTCTTGCCCAGGCCGGGTGGGCCGAGTAGGACGGCGTTCTCTCGGCGGCCGATGAAGGTGGTGGTGGCCAGGTGCGCGAGGGTGTCGCGGGTGGTGGCGGGCAGGTGCGTGAAGGTGAAGTCCTCGAGCGTCTTGGTCTGCGGGAAGTGCGCTCCGGCGACGCGTAGCCGGGTGCCGTTGACGGTGCGGGACGCGACCTGGCGGGCCAGGACGGCGGCGAGGTAGGTCTCGTGGGACCACGCTTCGCTGCGGGCCTGTTCGGCCAGGACGTGGAAGGTGCTGGTGATGACCGGGGTCTTGAGCTCGCGGGCCAGCAGCGCGATCTCGGCGTCGACGTCGTCGGCCTTCATGGCCGCACCAGCGTCAGCGCCCGCGCTGTCCCGAACGCCGCTCCTGCACCTGCCCCTGCACCTGCCCCTGCCCCTGCCCGGGCATCGCTGTGGCCGCCGTCGTCGGGCAGGGCCTCTCGCACCGGGTGGGGGGTGAGCCCGAAGACGGCGTCGTAGTCGGTCAGGGCTCGGCGGCCCACGACCTGGCCGGGGTGCGCGTGCGCGACAGACGGTGCTCCGGGCTGGCGCTGACGGGTCTGGAACGCGTGTCGAAGGTCCTTGGCAGTTGCCACGTGCGCCGGGTCGGTCAGGGTGAGCGCCCGGGCCCAGGACCGCGGGTGGTCCGCGACGAGCCGACCGTCGCAGCGGGCCTGGACCCGTTCGAGCCCGCAGGTCAGCTGGACCATCCGTCCGATCACGGAGGGGCAGACGCTGTAGTCGTTGCCGGCGACCCGCACGTAGTAGTCCCGGCCCAGCCGGACCTGGGCGCGCCAGCCGACCTGCGGCGCCACCGGCGGCAGCCCGGTCATGCCCGCCCGGTCGCTCGGCAGCAGTGCCTGCGGGGTGCTGCCGGTGGCCCGGACCAGCCGGCCGTTTGCGCGCGGCAGCCAGTCGGCGAGCTGGTCGTTGAAGTCGGTCGGGCCGGTGAACGAGCGGCCGGGCATGAACGAGGTCTGCAGGAACCCGTTCGCGCGCTCCACGACGCCCTTGGTCTCCGGGTCACGGGCCGGGGCCTGCCAGATCCGGGTGCCGAGCGTCCCGGCGAACGACCGGGCCCCGACGGTGAGGCGCTGGTGCTGACCGATCCCGGCCTCGTTGTCCCACACGAGCGTCTTGGGGACGCCGCCAAGTACCTGGAGCAGCAGCCACATCCCGGCGACCAGGTCACCCGTGGTGCGCGACGGGATCGCGGTCGCCATCACCCAGCGGGAGAACGCCGACACCATCGTCAGGACCGGCGGGGCGAACAGCTGCCCGGTACCAACCGGGACGACCGCGGCGGGGAACCACAGGTCGCACTGCACGATCTCGCCCGCCACATAGGTGGTGCGGTCGGCCGGGTCCGCCGGCCGATACCGAGGCCGCAGCAACGCGACCCGAGCCCGCAGCCGAGAACTCGCTCCCGTGTACTCCAGGCGCTCGGCGATCACCGTCGCCGGCATCTCCGGGAACTCGGCCAACAGCGCGCAGATCCGCGGCTCGAGCCCGTCGAGCACCGAGGGTCGCGGCACCCGCCGATAAGCAGGTGGCTCCGGCGCGGCCAGCGCCGCCCGCACAGTGTTGCGGGCCACCCCCAGCCGACGGGCGATCGCCTTGATCGCCATGTCCTCCGACAGATACAGCCGTCGGATCTCGGCCCAGTTCTCCACAGTGATCACTCCCCAGGCTGGCCAGGGGGTCAACATTCAACCGGCACCAGGGGGTCAGTATTCAAGCGGCGTCGACAGAACGGGCTGACGTTGCTGACGTGCGGGCGGCTGTGGCTGCGCGCAACACCAAGGTTGACGAGCTGCTGCGCGACGGCCTTGCTTGTCATGGTCGCGCCGCGGTACGCGTGCAGGCTGCCCGGTGGGCCGTGGACGTGGGCGGCGTGGGCGATGAGCTCGCTGGCGATGGCACT
>JAYVYM010000213.1:0-3152 GCA_043784245.1 Frankiales bacterium | reverse complement strand
CCCGGTGATCTTTGTTGAGCCGCCGTTCCGCGCCGACCCGGAGGCGCTGCTGGGCTGGGCCGACTGCCCGAGCCCGGCCGTGCACTACGACACCGAGTGGATGGCGGCGAGCCTTTCCGGGATGCTGCAGGGCGTCCTGGGCCGCGAGTCAGGTGAGGAGCGGCAGTACGCCTTCATCGGCGCCGGCACGATCCTGCTGCAGAGCTCGGAGGTCGTCCGCGAGGACCCTGCCCTGCTGCGCCTCGTCGAGCAGCAGACCCAGCAGCTGTCGAGGGCCCAGGCCGGGTCGCTCGGGCAGCGGCTCGTGGCGAGGGCCCAGCAGCCGCACCGGTGAGTGCAGCGTCGACTACTTCAGGATGTTCACCCCGCGCGAGATGACCAGCACCGAGATCACCAGTGCGGTGACGCACTGCAGCCCCATCAAGACCTTGGCCCGCGGTGTGAGCGGCATCGTGTCGGTGGGGCTGAAGGCGGTGGAGTTGGTGAGCGAGACGTACAGGTAGTCGACCAGGGTGGGAACCCAGCCGGCGCTGCTGCCGGAGCCGGCCACGTCCTGGCCGGCGGCATCGTCGTTCTGGTCCTGCGGGAACATGAAGTCAGCTTCGCCCAGCTGACGGCGCGGGCGTTGGGTGCGCGCGACCGGGCCGTCACGGTCGAGCTCCCAGTACGCCAGCCCGTAAACGATGACGTTGGTCAGCCACACCTGCAGGGCGGCGACGAGCAGCTGTCGGCCGTTATCCACCTGTGCGGCCAGCAGTGCGGTCAGCAGCTTCGCCAGGGCGTAGGTGTTCGCAAGGCCGATCAGCCCGACGAGACCGAGGGAGGCAGCGCGCGACAGCTGCGTCTCGCGGGTCAGACGGCGCGGGTTCACGGCGAACAGCGGCACGAGCAGCGCCAGCCCGAGGGCGGGAACCACGTACCGCCCGCCGGCCACCAGGCCGTCCGGCAGCAGTGTGTATAGGGCGATGGCGCCGAGGACCGCGATGGCCGCAGGCAGCCGAGCCTCCCCGCGGCGCTCGGGTCGAGGACGTCGGGGCACGGCGCGTTCTACCACCGCGGGGGCCGCGGCCGGCGTACGGCAGGCTGGAAGGGTGAGCGCGCCGGATGACCGCACCCCCCGTACCTTTGCCGACCTGGGGCTGCGGCCGGAGCTGCTCGCGGAGCTGGTCGCGCTTGGGTACGAGGAGCCGACGCCGATCCAGGCCGAGGCGCTGCCTCCTCTGCTGGCCGGCCGCGACCTGCTCGGCCAGGCTGCGACGGGCACCGGCAAGACCGCCGCCTTCGCGCTGCCGATGCTCCAGCGGCTCGCCGGGGGCCGCCGGGGACGCAGCCCGGTCGGCCTGGTCCTCGCGCCCACCCGCGAGCTGGCGATGCAGGTGTCAGAAGCCCTGCACCGCTACGGCCGGGGGCTCGGCGCCCGGGTGCTGCCCGTCTACGGGGGCCAGCCGATCGGGCGGCAGCTGCGCGAGCTCGAGCGCGGTGTCGACGTCGTCGTCGCGACCCCCGGCCGCGCGCTCGACCACATCGAGCGGGGCACGCTCCAGCTGGCCGACGTCGAGGTGGTCGTGTTGGACGAGGCCGACGAGATGCTCGACATGGGCTTCGCCGAGGACCTCGACGCGATCATGGCGGCCGTGCCGGCCCAGCGGCAGACCGTGCTGTTCTCCGCCACCTTGCCTGGGCACATCGACCGGCTGGCCCGCCGGCACCTGACCGACCCGGTGCGCATCGCGATGGGGCTGGCCGTCGCGGCCGGCGCCGCGCCGCTGGTCCGGCAGAGTGCCTACGTCGTGTCCCGCGCCGACAAGCCGGCCGCGCTCGGCCGGGTCCTCGACGTCGAGGTCCCCGCCGCCACCATCGTGTTCTGCCGCACCCGGGCGGACGTGGACAGCCTGACCCAGACCCTGAACGGCCGCGGCTACCGGGCCGAGCCGCTGCATGGCGGGATGAGCCAGGACCAGCGCGACCGGGTGATGGGGCGGCTGCGGGCGAAGACCGCCGACCTGCTGATCGCCACCGACGTGGCAGCCCGTGGGCTCGACGTGGACCACCTCACGCACGTCGTCAACTACGACGTCCCGTCGGCACCGGAGTCCTACGTACACCGGATCGGCCGGGTCGGCCGCGCCGGCCGCGAGGGCGTTGCGATCACCCTCGCGGAGCCGCGCGAGCAGCGCATGCTGCACACGATCGAGCGCCTCACGGGCCAACAGATCCCGCTGGTCGCGCTGCCGAGCGTCGCCGACCTGCGGGCGCTTCGGCTCGAGGCGACCAGGGGCGCCCTGCGCGAGGTCCTGCTGCGCGGCGACGCCGCTCGTTACGGGCCGCTGGTCGCCTCGCTCGCCGACGAGTTCGACCTCGAGCAGGTGGCCGCGGCCGCGGTCGCGCTGGCCCACGAGGCCGGCGGCCCGCCGCCGGACGAGCAGGAGATCGTGCAGCCCTCGCCACGGGCAGCGTCGGGGCCATCTGCCGCCCGCATCACCGGGGCGCGGCGCGAGCCGGTGTCCGGGGCGCGCCCCCCGTCGGGCGGCGCGCGACGCGCCTCGGGCCAGACCACCAAGCTGTTCGTCGGCTCCGGCCGGGAGTCGGGCATCCGGCCGCAGGACCTCGTCGGCGCCGTGACGGGCGAGTCATCGCTGTCCGGGCGCGACATCGGGGCGATTGAGATCTTCCAGCGGTTCTCGCTGGTCGAGGTGCCCGAGTCGGCCGCCGACGAGGTCGTGGCGGCCCTGCGGGCGACGCTGATCAAGGGCCGCAAGGCCACGGTCCGCCGCGAGCTCGCCCACCGGGCCCCCGCCCGTAGACCCCCCGACTGACCACGGAAGACCTGTGCGCCGTGCCACCGGTCCGGTGCAGCGGCATGAGGCCGCAGCTGAAGGCGTCTACCTGCCGGGCTGACGCACGACGCGCGGCGGGCCCACGTGGCTCGCCAGCCAGGCGTTGAGCGGGCCGAGGGCGCGCCAGGCCGCGCCGATCCGGTCAAGGGCCTGCGATCCGTGCAGCCATGGAGCGGGCTCGTGGTGCTGCACGGCGACCAGCGTCTTCAGCGTCAGCAGGTCGGCCCGCGGGGCGTCCGGCTCGAACTCCTTCGGCAGCCGCTTGAGCCGCTCGCCATCGATCTCGAACCCGGCAGCGCGCACGGGCGCCAGCAC
>JAYVYM010000212.1:0-3588 GCA_043784245.1 Frankiales bacterium | reverse complement strand
GTAGAAGGCGCCGAACAGCCCGAAGATGGCCCCGGACGCACCGACTCCGATCTGGTTGGGCGACGAGACCAGGAAGGACAAGGTGGACCCGCCGAGCGCCGCCAGGACGTACAGCGCCAGGTACCGGGTGCGGCCGAGCGCGGCCTCCAGCTGCGGGCCGATCATGATCAGCGCGAACATGTTGCTGAGCAGGTGGAACAGCCCGGCGTGCAGGAAGGCGGCTGTGAGCAGGCGGTACGGCTGGCCGTCGGCGACGCCGATGAGCTGGCCGGATCCATCGTTGGCCAGCGCCAGGTTGCCGTACTGGACTGCGAGATCCACGCCGGGCCGGGCCAGCTGCAGCAGGAAGACGGCGACGTTCAGACCAACCAGCACCACGGTGACCCGGCTGCTGTCCGCGCTCAGCCGGCCCCCGAAGCTGGTGCGGGCCTGCCGGCCGGCCTGCTGGTCGCCCCGCACGTCGTCGGGGCACTGGAAGCCCACCGAGGCGGAGATCATGCACTCCGGGCAGATCGGCCGCTCACACCGCGTACAGCGGACGTAGGTCTCCCGGTCGGGGTGGCGATAGCAGCGGGGCGGGGCGGCCGGCCCGGCCGAGGACGGCAGGGTCAGGACTCGACCCGTTCGATCTCGATGGCACTGATGACGACGTCCTGCGCAGGCCGGTCGCCGCGCGCCGTCGGAGTCCTCGCGATCGCATCTACGACGTCCCGAGACGCCTGGTCGGCCACCTTGCCGAAGATGGTGTGCTTGCGGTCCAGATGCGGCGTCTTGCCGACGGTGATGAAGAACTGAGAGCCGTTTGTGCCCGGGCCGGCGTTCGCCATGGCCAGCAGATACGGCTCGCTGAAGGACAGCTCGGGATGGAACTCATCCTTGAACGCGTACCCCGGCCCGCCGGTGCCGGTGCCGAGAGGGTCACCGCCCTGGATCATGAAGCCGCTAATGACCCGATGGAACACGGTGCCGGCGTACAGCGGGCCGGCGCCGTCCTTCCCGGTGCGCGGGTCCTTCCATGAGCCGGTGCCGTCGGCGAGCCCCACGAAGTTCTGAACGGTCTTGGGCGCGTGGTTGGGGTACAGCTCAACCCGGACCGGGCCGGAGCTGGTCTGCAGGGTGGCGAACAGCGAGGTGGCCACAGGGGCTCCCGTCGAAGCGTGGTGATCGGTGTGCGCGCTCGAGACGCTCGTGAGCACGGCCAGCACAGGGTCTGGCTCCGAATGCCATCCTCCCACGCGACCGCTCGGCCAGCCGTCATGGCAGGCTTCGCAGGCAGCGGGCCGCCGGTGGAGCCCGGGCTCGGAGCGAGGGAGCAGACCGTGCAGCAGGACGTGAGCACCGGACAGGATGTCGCGGGGCCAGGGGCGCGCGCCGGCGTTGAGGTGGGCGCGGCTGTTGGCGCCCCGCTGGGGACCGCAGCCGAGCAGGTGGGTCAGCAGGCCGTACGGGCAGTTGACACCCTCGTGGAGGGCTACGGACAGGTCCGGGATTGGGTCACTGCGACCACGGCCGGCCAGGACGCAGCGGCGCTCGTTCATCAGTGGGCCGGCGTCTTTGAGGGTGTGGTGGAGGACGGGCGGGACCGGGCCGCCGCACTGCTCGCTGTACAGCCGCCTGCCCGGCGATGGCCATGGGCCGTGGGGGCCGCTGTGCTGGGGGCAGCAGCCGGTGCAGCGGTCGCGGTGGCCGTGCGGCGGGTGGTCGGCCAGGACGCACCCGATGCCCAAGACCCTGAGCAGCTGCGTGCAGTCGTCGACACTGGTCGGACGGGTCCGGCCTCGCCCTAGCGGCTCCGTTCCACGTGAAACCATTCGTAGAAGTGGAGACGGGGGGACTCGAACCCCCAACCCCCGCCTTGCAAAGGCGGTGCTCTGCCAGTTGAGCTACGTCCCCGGATGACCGTGCCGGTGGGTCAGCGTAGGTCGGGCGCCACTCCGGCCTCGGTCCAGAGGTCCTGCTCCGCGCGGGCGGCGGCGGCGCGGCGGCGGACCACCCACACCAAAGTCAGCAAGGCCACCAGCAGAGCCGATCGTCGACGCACGGGTCCTCCGGAAGGCGAGTGGAGACGGGGTGGGCCTGGGAGGACTTGAACCTCCGGCCTCATCCTTATCAGGGATGCGCTCTAACCAGCTGAGCTACAGGCCCGCGGGGAAACGTTGCGGCGGGCGGGACACTACCAGCCGCATGGCGACCATCATGCGGGCGTTGTGCGCCCCTCAGTCCCGCTCAGCGAGTGCGACCTCGATGCCCCCGGTCAGGCTCGCGCACAGGTTGTACAAGAACGCCGACAGCGTTGCGAGCACGGTGAGCAGCACCACGTCGACAACGGCAATCAAGCCCGCGAAGAACATCACCCGCCCGAGACCGAGCACCGACTGATCGGCCTTGATGACCTGGAGGTCGCGCGCGAAGGTATCGAGCGAGGCCAGCACCCCCATCGAGTCGAGGAGGGAGTACAGCACGGCGACGGCGACGAGCAGCACGACCCCGAGGAACACTGAGACCAGTAGCGCCAGCACGAACACCGACCACGGGTCTATGCGACTGAGCGAGAGCCGCGCCCGTCGCTTTGCGGCCGGCTTGGCGACCGGCGGGCGCGGGTCATAGCGGGTTGGGCGCACCGCGACCGGGGGACGATCCGAGGCCGGCTCGGCGGCGGGCCGCATGCCGCTCAGGGAGACGTCCGCCGGCGCTGGCTCAGGCGCCCGGCCGGCCAGGTCCGGTGCCGCCGTGCCAGCCGGGCTGCGGTCCTCACTCATGAGCTGTCTCCGTCGGGTCGGTGCCGGCGTCTGCACCGGTGTCGGTGCTGTCGGTAGTGCGGGCGCCGGGGTCGTCCTCGAGCCCTGCGATGCCGTCTGGGTCGAGCTGCTCCGCAGCAGTCTGCTCCACGAGCTCGCCTGCACTGGACAGCAGGACTATCGGCGCGGCGGCGCCGTCGCCCGCTTGCGCCGCGACAACCTCGGCGGACACCGGCTCGGCGCCGGCCTCCAGGGCCTGCTCCACCTCAGCTGCGGCCTCGCCATTACGAGCCACTGACACCACCGAAGCTCCGGGCTCCAGCGAGATGAGCTTGACCCCACCGGTCGCCCGGGACAGCAGCCGCAACCCCGCGACCGGCACCCGGATGACCACCCCCGAGCTCGTCACAGCGAAGACCTCGTCGCCGTCACGGACGATCAGCGCGCCCACGAGCTGGCCACGCTTCTCCGCGATGGCGGCTGTCAGTACGCCGCTGCCGCCACGATTCTGACGTTTGTAGTCGGCCAGGGAGGTGCGCTTGCCAAAGCCGCCGTCCGTGACCACCATCAGCGCCGCCTCGAGGTCATTGGCGACCACCATGGCCAGCAACCGGTCCTCGCCGCGCAGCCGGATCCCCATCACCCCGGACGTCGCCCGCCCCATGGACCGCAGCGCCTCGTCGTCGGCCTGGAACCGGATCGACTGCGCCTGCGCACTGACCAGCAACAGATCGTCCTGCGCGCTGATCAGTGCCGCTGCTATCAGCTCGTCATCCCCCCGCAGGTTGATGGCGATCAGTCCGCTGGAGCGCCCGTTGTCGTACTCCCGCAGGGCGGTCTTCTTCACCAG
>JAYVYM010000211.1:0-3557 GCA_043784245.1 Frankiales bacterium | reverse complement strand
ACCCCACTGCAGACCCTGCGGGCGTCGTGGGCGGACCGGACCGTCGCTCTCGGGACGACACCGGCCCGGCTGCTCCCTGCCGCTGGCATCAGGTCCGGCAGGCGTTGGTCGCGTCGACCGGAGCCGCCCCCGCCGGGACCGTTTCTCGGGCTCCCCGAGGCACAGCTGGCGCAGGTCGCAGCACAGGTCCTCGGACCCGGCGGCGTGACCGCCCGGCAGACCGGGTTCGACCGGCGGGACCTGCTCCAAGCCCTCGCCGTCAACGTCCCAAACGAGCACGCCGGAGACGCCCTCGCCCTCGAGCAGCTCGCCGACCAGCTGCTCCACCAACCCGACGCGGTGCCGCTCGAACCCGGCACCGAGAACGAGCCCCGCTGGACGACCTTGGAGCTGCTCGCGACCGAGCACCGGGCGCTGGAGCTCGCAGCGTCCGCGACACCGCTGACACCGTCGTCGGGGGAACATCTGCGTGAGCTCCTCAGCTACCGAGGGCTACCCCTCGAGCAGCGTGAAGCCCTCCGGATCCTGGACGGCGACCCGCGGCTCGCCCGCGTCCTGGTCGGGCCAGCCGGCAGTGGGAAGACGGCGGTCCTGTCGGTCGTGCGTGAGGTTGCCGCCCGGGATGGTCAGCCCGTCATCGGGTGCGCCCTCGCGTCCTTGACCGCGCAGCGTCTGCAGCAAGCCAGTGGCATCCCGAGCAGCAGCCTCGCCTCGCTGCTGGCTCGGCTCGAAGCAGGGCAGAGTTTGCAGCCTCGGTCCCTGGTCGTGGTCGACGAGGCCGGCATGGTCGGGACCCGCGACCTCACACTGCTGTTCGAGCACGCCCAGCAGGCCGGCGGGCGGGTCCTGCTCGTCAGTGATCCTGAGCAGCTCCCCGAGATCGACGCCGGCGGGCTCTTCCGGCACCTGAGCCAACCCGAAGCCCGCCCTGCGCAGCTGCGCGGCAACCAACGTCAGAGGTACTGCTGGGAAGCTGGCGCGCTCGAGCAGCTCCGCGCCAACCGGCCCGTCATCGCGCTCGGCGAGTACGTGCGCAACGACCGGCTCACTCTGTCACCCGACCGCGACGCCATGTACGAACGGATCAGCACCGACTACCTCCACGCCACGGCGGCCAGCAGCGGTCCCGAGCAGCACCGGCAGGTCGTCGTGCTCGCCACCCGACGTAGCGACGTTGACCAGCTCAACCACACCATCCGGCTCGCCCTGCAGGCCACCGGAAGGCTCGGACCTGACCAGCTCCACAGCCCCGAGACAGGCACCGGCTACGCCGTCGGGGACGAGGTGATCGTGGTCGTGCAATGTCGAGACGCTGACGGCCGCAAGGTGCTGAACGGGACCCGCGGACATGTCACCAGCGCTGACCCGTCCGGGCTCAGCCAGCAGCCCGACCAGGGGCCCGTCATCGCGCTCACGACCGCGGCCGTCGAGGCGTCCGTCCAGCACGGCTACGCGATGACAATCCACAAAGCACAAGGGCTCACCGCCACGACGGCCCTGATCCTCAGCGACGGACTGACCCGTCAATCCGCGTACACCGCACTGTCGCGCGGTCGCGAACACAACCAGCTCTACCTGCACGACGACCCCGGCACCTTCCTGAACGCCACACCCTTCCAGCGGCTCTGCGACCAACTCGCACGCACCACCGGCGACACCCTTGCCAGCCACCGGATCCGCAGACCTGCAAGGGGTTTGGCAAGCGCCCGCGAGTACGAACCCTCGTACCCCCAGCCCCCGTCACAGGGCCGGTCCATCGGCTTCTGACTCACACGAGGACATTCGCATGCTGCTTGCCATCACCCAAGGCGCTTCGCTGCCATCCGTAGAACGGCAGCACGATCTGCGCGCGCTTGTCAGACGTCCGAGCCGACATGACGAGCATCGGCGCAGACCGTGAACTGCTGGCCGTCCTCGTCGCCCTCGAACCGCTCGACGAACGCAAGTGGGACTACCTCAACCTCACCAACCGGACCTTCGAGGCCGACCGGATGCTCGGGGAGCCCTGGAGCAGCGGCGAACGAACCCTCATCGACGTCGCCGCTTCCCTCTGGAACGGCGGTACCGTCGACCTGGGCTACATCGCCTGCGCCCTCGGCGGCCGGCACCTCCAGGCAGTCATCGACGCCACCGCGATCCGTGCCGGGCAGAGCCTCGTCAGCAACGTCGACCGTGCCATTGCTCGCCTCGGCACCACGAGCCGAGAGGGCCCAAGAGCCGACCGAGGTCGGCGCAATCTTGGAGTCGAGCAGGACCTCAGCATCGCGCGCGACCCCCGAGCGGACGGGCTCGGACGCTGACCGAGACCCCGCCGCTGGCAACGACATTCGTCCGCCTGACCGACTCGAAGGAGCACCCCATGACACCCACCCGATTCACGAAGCGGCCGAACCATTCGGAAACGGCCCGAGAACAACCCTGACCGTCGCCGAAGCAGCCACCTTGCTCGGCGTCAGCCGGTGGCTCGTTCAGCAGCAGGTCGCCTGCGGCGGCCTGCCGTCCGTCCGACTCGGCCGACGCATCCTCATCCCACGTGTTCGCTTGCTCGCCTGGCTCGAGACCCAGGACTGATCCAGAGACCAAGCCAACCGACTTATCCACAACTTCGACGCCGACCCTCCACGGCGGCTGTCGCCGCGGTGTCATGGGCTGTTGTTCCGCAAATGTCAGAACGGAGAGCGGAGATGAGCAAAGCTGCCGCGGGGGAGTCGTCTATCCACCAGGACGCCCACGGGCGCTGGCATGGGTACGTCAGCATGGGCTTCGACGAGAACGGCAAGCGTGACCGGCGCCACGTCTCTGCAGCGAAGCGCGCCGACGTGGTCAAGAAGGTCCGAGTCCTGGAGGAGCGTCGCGATGCAGGACTGGGAGCGATTGCCGGCCGAGGACCCACCGTCGCCGAGTGGCTAGACACCTGGCTGACCACCGTCGCGATCCGGCGCGTCCGTCCCAAGACGTACGAGAGCTACGAGGCCTACATCAGGGTCCATCTGAAGCCGGCCCTCGGGCGGCACCGGCTGAACCAGCTCCAGCCGGAGCACCTCGAGGCGTACTACCTCAGCGCCCAGCGCAAAGGCCTGGCTCCCTCCACGATCCTTCACCACCACCGCGTCCTGAGTCGAGCCCTGAAGATCGCTGTGCAACGGGGTCGGGTGTCCAGGAACGTCGCGACCCTGGTGGACGCCCCCAGCGTGCCGAAGACGGAGGTCGTACCGCTCACCCAGGGCGAGGCCAAGCGGCTGATGGCTACCGCGGTCGGCCGTCCGAACGCTGCCCGCTGGTCCGTCGCCCTGGCTTTGGGGCTGCGCCAGGGCGAGGCGCTCGGCCTCGCCTGGTCCGACATCGACTTCGAGCTGGGCAGCCTGACCGTCCGGCAGGCCCTACAGCGCCAGCGCATCAGGCACGGCTGCGAAGGCGAGGCGTGCGGCTTCCCACCGAAGAAGTGCCCGCAACGGCAAGGCGGCATGGTGATGACCGAACCCAAGAGCCGGGCAGGCAGGCGCGTCATCGCGCTACCGGCTCCACTGATCGCGACGCTCAAGGCGCACCGGGCGCAG
>JAYVYM010000210.1:0-3685 GCA_043784245.1 Frankiales bacterium | reverse complement strand
CAGGTGCTGCCCTGATCTGCCACGAACCTCAGATGGAGCGCCCGCTCCTCCGACCCACCTGCCGGGGCATCTGGCCCGGGCGGTTATATGACGAGAGGCAGCGCAATTAGGCAGAGTAGCCGATGGCTACCTGCCTGTCCAGCGTTGCCCGCGTCACACACACTGCTGGGCACAGCGTGCCGAGCGATGCCCCCGACGTCAAGCATCAGCTGGGTGCCTGGGGGCGACGAGAACCAGGCGAACTCCACGTGAGCAACCTGCAGGGCCCCGGCCGACTTCGGTACGCAGGACCGCCTGCGCCGCCGCTCTGCGTGATCAGCACACTGCCGTCCAGCCGTTCCCGCAGGCGTTGTCAGTGCGACCCCGAGGGCGTGCGAGCCGGCGGCGAATCGAGCGGGCAGGGCGCAGGGCGGCCCGCTGTCCGCGGACCGCCCTGATCGAGACCCGGGGGCAGTGCCCCCTGCCGGTGCTACTTGACGGTCACCGTGGCGCCGACGGCCTCGAGGGCAGCCTTGGCCTTCTCGGCAGCCTCCTTGGTGGCCTTCTCCAGAACGGCCTTCGGGGCACCGTCCACGAGGTCCTTGGCCTCCTTGAGCCCAAGGCTCGTGATGGTGCGCACCTCCTTGATGACCTGAATCTTCTTCTCGCCGACGCCTTCGAGAATGACATCGAACTCGTCCTGCTCGACGACCTCCTCGGCGGGCGCGCCACCACCGGCAGCGGGGGCCGCGGCGGCGACCGGAGCGGCAGCGGTGACGCCGAATGTCTCCTCGAACTGCTTGACGAACCCGGAGAGCTCGATCAGCGTCATCTCCTTGAACTGCTCCAGCAGCTCGTCAGTGCTGAGCTTGGCCATAATGTTACTCCTCGTTGCTGCGCCGGTCACGGTGGGTGCCGGACTCCGAAATGGGGTGGGTAAAGCCTGGCGCGGCGTGCGGCCCGCGCCTCAGGGGGTCTGCGGGGGGCTGTCGGTCTCTGGGGCCGCCTCGGCACTGGCCGCCGCGGCGTCCTCTGTCGGGGTCTCGACCGCGGGGGCCTCGGCCGCGGGGGTCCCGGCCGCCTCGGCGAGGTCATCGCTCTCAGGCGGGTCGGCGGCCGGCGTGCCGCCTCCACCGATGATCGACGGGTCCTGCTCGGCCTTGGCCTGCAGGGCACCCGCCAGGCGAGCCACCTGAGCGAGCGGTGCATTGAGCAGGTAGACAGCGTTCGACAACGAGGCCTTCAGAGCCCCGGCCATCTTGGCCAGCAGCACCTCACGCGACTCGAGATCGGCAAGCTTGCGGATCTCCTCGACCGTGAGCGGCTTGCCGTCGAGCACGCCCCCCTTGACGACGAGCGCCGGGTTGGCCCGGGCGTAGTCGCGCAGGGCCTTGGCGGCCTCGACCGGCTCACCCTTGACGAACGCGACGGCAGTCGGCCCGGAGAGCAGGCTGGCGAGCCCTTCGAGCCCGGCTTCGATGGCCGCGAGCCGGGTCAGCGTGTTCTTGACGATGGCGTACGACGTGTCGCTGCCGAGCGCGGTCCGCAGCGCCGTGACCTGCTTGACGGACAAGCCGCGGTACTCCGTCAGCACGGCCGCCGTGGAGGTGCGAAAAGCCTCGGTGAGCGCGGCGACCGCAGCGGCCTTGTCTGGCCGTACGGTGGCGCGCCGGTGTTCGGCCGGCACCTGCTCTGAAGCGGGCTGCGCGGTGTCGGTGGCCATGGGCCTCCTCCAGGAATCGGGCCAGGTCCCTCTCGGGGGCCCTACGACGCACGGACGCCCCGGCGCAGAGCGCACGGGGCGTCAGAGGTGACCGAGCGGGCTCGGGGTCTGTCCGTGTCTCCTGCGCGGGCCGCCCGCACGAGGCGGGACCTTCCGCTCCCGGAGGAGCGACCAGCGGTCTGTGGTGACGTTCTCTCCCCAGATTAGCAGCCCGGTCCGGCGGTCCAGGTCCGCAGCCCGAGCCGCCGCGGCTACTCCGGCCGGGTGTCGGAGCCGTCCTCGAGCAGGTTGCGGATGCGGTTGGGGTCGACCGCGATGCCAGGCCCCATCGTCGTGGAGACAGTGATCTTCTTCAGGAACTTGCCCTTGGCGGCCGACGGCTTGGCCCGGCCCACCTCGTCGAGCGCTGCGCCGTAGTTCTCCACCAACTGCCTCTCGTCGAAGGACGCCTTGCCGATGACCAGGTGGAGGTTGGCCTGCTTGTCGACCCGGAAGTTGACCTTGCCTCCCTTGATGTCCTGCACGGCCTTCGTGACGTCGGTGGTGACCGTGCCGGTCTTGGGGTTGGGCATCAGGCCGCGCGGCCCGAGGATGCGGGCGATCTTGCCGACCTTGCCCATCTGGTCCGGCGTGGCGACCGCTGCGTCGAAGTCGAGGAACCCCTTCTGAATCCTCTCGATGAGGTCGTCGCCACCGACCTCGTCGGCCCCCGCGGCGATCGCCTCGGCGGCCTTCTCCCCCGCGGCGAAGACGATGACGCGCGAAACCTTGCCGGTGCCGTGCGGCAGGTTGACCGTGCCGCGGACCATCTGGTCGGCCTTGCGGGGGTCGACTCCGAGCCGCATCGCCACCTCGACGGTCGCGTCGTACTTCACGGTGCTCGTCTGCTTCGCGAGGCGCACGGCCTCGAGCGGGGAGTACGCCTTATCGGCGTCGATCTTGGCTGATGCTGCGGTCCAGGCCTTGCTGCGCTTCACGGTGTCGTCCCCTCTGCCAGGACGGCAGGTTGTGGTCGTCGGGTCCGGGCGGTCCGGGCCCTCCCACGGTGCGAGCGGTGCGGGTGGTGCGGTCGGTGCTGGTGAAGCCGGTGGTGCGACCGGGGCCGGCTCAGTCGGTGACGTTGATCCCCATCGAGCGGGCCGTCCCGGCGATGATGTTCGCGGCGGCGTCGACGTCGTTCGCGTTGAGGTCGGAGAGCTTGGTTGTGGCGATCTCGCGTACCTGAGCCCGGGAGATCGTGGCGACCTTCTTGGTGTGCGGCGTCGGCGACCCCTTGTCCACGCCCGCGGCCTTCAGGATCAGCCTCGCGGCAGGCGGGGTCTTGGTGATGAAGGTGAACGACCGGTCCTCGAACACCGAGATCTCGACCGGGACGATGTCGCCGCGCTGGCCCTCGGTCGCGGCGTTGTACTGCTTGCAGAACTCCATGATATTCACGCCGTGCTGGCCCAGGGCCGGGCCGACCGGTGGCGCGGGCGTCGCGACGCCGGCCTTGATCTGCAGCTTGATGACGGCTGAGAGCTTCTTCTTGGGGGGCATGTTCGTTTCTCTTTCGAGTTCGAGGAAGGCCGGAGCTAGAGCTTGGCGACCTGGTTGAAGGACAGCTCGACGGGCGTCTCGCGGCCGAAGATCGACACCAGCACCTTGAGCTTCTGGCTGTCGAGGTTGATCTCGTTGATCGTCGCGGGCAGGGTGGCGAACGGCCCATCCGTGACAGTGATCGACTCGCCGACCTCGAAGTCGACGGCCTTGGTGGCGACCACGGTCTTCTGCTTGGGCTCCGCCAGCTGCTTCACGACCTCATCGAGGGTCAGCGGCGTCGGACGCGACGTCTGGCCGACGAAGCCGGTGACGCCCGGGGTGTTGCGTACCGCCGACCACGACTCGTCGATCAGGTCCATGCGCACGAACAGGTAGCCGGGGAGCTTCTTGCGCACGACAGCCTGGCGCTTGCCGCCCTTGACCTCCATGACCTCCTCAGTC
>JAYVYM010000209.1:0-8321 GCA_043784245.1 Frankiales bacterium | reverse complement strand
TGCATGGACGAGTGCCCCGTCGACTGCATCTACGAGGGGGAGCGCAAGAGCTACATCAACCCCAAGGAGTGCATCGACTGCGGCGCCTGCGAGCCGGTCTGCCCGGTCGAGGCCATCGCCCAGGACCGCCGGGTCGAGCCGGATCAGAAGGTGTTCATCGAGGACAACCGGACGTTCTTCGTCGAGGTGCTGCCCGGTCGGGACGCGCCGCTCGGGGCTCCGGGCGGCTCCCGCAAGGTCGGCGACATCGGCGTCGACACGCCGCTGGTCTCGGGCTGGGCCTGATGGCCGACCACCCCGGCCGGCCGGCCGCCGAGCTGACCGACGTCGAGCTCGAGGAGCAGGGCACCCTGGCGCACGCCACCCGCAACTGGGTGTTCCTGCACGGCACCGCCGAGCAGTTCGCCCACCACACCGAGCGGATGCTCGAGCTGGAGCAGGAGTACCTCGCGCGCTTCCCCAAGCGCACCTGGCAGGGCACCGGAGACACGCCCCGGCCGCTCGACGAGGCCACCCGGCTGCGGCTGGCGCTGCGCGGGATCGCGCGCCAGGTCGACGCGCTGCTCGCCGACGGGGTGGCCGAGCCCGACCCGGCCGTCGCATCCCCCGAGGCCATCGGCACCCTGCTGGTCCGGGTCGCCGCCTCCCCCGGTGGCCGGCTGCACCGGCTCGAGCTGCACCAGGCCGCGCGCGAGCTCGGCGTCGGCCCGGCCGCCCTCGCGGCGCTCTACCGGGGTGCCGGCGCGGTCCTGCGTACCGACCGGGACGAGCGCGTCCTCACCGACGCCGGTGCGGCTGCCGCTCAGAGGTAGCTGATCCGTACCTCGTCGGTCGTCGGGTGCGACTGGCAGGTCAGCACTACCCCGGCGGCAAGCTCGTCCGGCTCGAGCGCGTAGTTGACGTCCATCTCGACCGCGCCCTCGAGAACCCGGGCGCGGCAGGTCCCGCAGACCCCGCCCTTGCAGGCGTACGGCGCGTCCTGGCGCACCTTGAGCAGGGCGTCGAGCACGGCCTCGCCGTCCCGGTCGACGGTCAGCGTCGTCGTGCGGCCGTGCAGCTCCGCGACGACCGTCGACCTGCCGGCGGGGGTCCCCGCGGTCCGCGGCGGTCGGGGCGGCAGGGCGTCGGCGTGGAACAGCTCGGTGTGCACCCGCGATGCCTCCACTCCCGCGTCGAGCAGCACCTGCCGGCCGCCGGTGACGACGCCGAACGGACCGCACAGGTACCACTCGTCGACGTCCTCGACGGGGACGAAGGCCGCCAGCAGCCGGCTCAGCCGGTCGGCGTCGAGCCGGCCGCTCAGCAGCTCGCTGTCCTGCTCCTCGCGGGACAGCACGTGCAGCAGCTGCAGCCGCTCGGGGAAGCGGTCCTTGAGATCGGCTAGCTCCTCGAGGAACATCACGCTGCCCTGCGTACGGTTGCCGTACAGCAGCACGACGGTGCTGTCGGGCTCGACCTCGAGCACCGTCCAGGCGATCGACAGGACCGGCGTGATGCCGCTACCGGCAGCGATCAGGCCGTACCGCCGGGCCCGCAGTGGGTCCGGCCGCGGCCCGAACCGGCCCGCCGGCGGCAGCACCTCGAGCTCGTCGCCCGGGCGCAGCGCCTCGTTCGCCCAGGTCGAGAACGCCCCGCCCTCCAGCCGCTTGACCGCGACCCGCAGCGGACCGCCGGCGGCGCTCGCGCAGACGCTGTACGTACGGCGCAGGTCCTGCCCGCCGGTGACGTGCCGCAGCGTGAGGTGCTGACCGGGCGAGAAGCGGAAGTCGTCCGCCAGCTCGGGCGGGACGTCGAACGTGATGGCGACCGCGTCGTCGGTCAGCCGGTCGACCGCAGCGACCTGCAGCCGCGAGAAGCCCTCGAGCATCAGTGCGCCTTGAAGTGGTCGAACGGCTCGCGGCACGACCGGCACCGCCAGAGCGCCTTGCACGACGTCGAGGCGAAGCGGGTCAGCTCCTCGGTGTCGCCCGAGCCGCACTGCGGACACGTCACCCGCGGTCGCAGCTGCACCGTGCCCAACGTCACCGGCACCGGCCCGGCGGCCCTCGCTGCCGGCGGCGCGATCCCGAACGCCCGGAGCTTCTCGCGGCCCGCCTCGCTCATCCAGTCCGTCGTCCAGGCCGGTGCGAGCACCATCCGTACCTCGACGTCGGTCCAGCCGTGCTCGGCCAGCGCGGTCCGGATGTCGGCCCGGATCTCGTCCATTGCCGGGCAGCCCGAGTAGGTCGGCGTGATCGTCACGGTGACATGACCGCCGTGGACCGCCACGTCGCGCAGGATGCCGAGGTCCTCGATGGTGATGACAGGGATCTCCGGATCGGTGACCTCGGCGAGCACCTCGCGGACCTGCGCGACGGTGGTCACCAGCTCGCCCCGGGGTGCGAGCGGTGCAGGTGCTGCAGCTCGGCGAGCAGGTAGCCGAACGATGTGGTGTGCGCCCCGGAGCGGCCGCCCGTCGGGCGCCACGCCGTCTCCGGGACGGTGAGCGTGGCCTCGGCGAGCACGTCCTCGACGGTTGCCCGCCAGACCGGCTCGAGCAGCGTGGGGTCGGCCGCGACGCCGCGCTCGACCAGGCGCCCGGTCAGCGCATCTCGCTCGAAGAGCTCGAAGGCGTACGGCCAGACCTCGTCCAGGCCGGCCTGCACGCGGCCGTGCGAGGTCTCGGTGCCGTCACCGAGCCGGACGACCCAGCTGCGGGCGTGGTCCAGGTGGTAGGCCACCTCTTTCACGGCTTTACCGGCGACCCCGGCGACGACCTCGTCGGCGGAGCTGGACAGCTCCTGCCAGAGCGGCAGCTGGTAGGCCGCGACCAGCAGCTGCCGGGCGACCGTACGGCCGAAGTCGCCGCCCTCGAGCTCCATCAGCAGCGCGTTGGTCCACTGCGGCTCGTCACGCAGATACGCCAGGTCGTCCTCCGTACGCACCGTGCCGTCAGGGCCCGCGCCCTCGAGCTCGCCGGCCCGGGTGAGCAGGCTGCGGGCCGCGCCGAGGTGGTCCAGCGCCAGGTTGAGCAGCGCCACGTCCTCCTCGATCTGCGGGCTCTTCGCGGCCCACTCGCACAGCCGCTGGCCGAGCACCAGCGCGTCGTCGCCGAGCCGCAGGGCGTACGCCGCGACATCCAGGTCCGGCGCGACGGTCTGCGTCACAGGTGTGTCAGCCCCTCCGGGACGTCGTAGAAGGTGGGGTGCCGGTAGGCCTTGTCGCCCGCCGGGTCGAAGAACGCGTCCTTCTCGTCCGGGCTGCTGGCGACGACGTCGGCAGCCGCGACGACCCAGATCGACACGCCCTCCTGCCGGCGGGTGTAGACGTCGCGGGCGTTCCGCAGCGCCATGTGCGCGTCGGGTGCGTGCAGGCTGCCGACATGGGTGTGCGAGAGCCCGCGGCGGCTGCGGACGAACACCTCCCAGAGCGGCTGCGGCTGCCCGGGGGCGGCGGCGCCGGTCATGCCGCCGCGCGGGCCGCGTGCTTCTCGGCGTACGCGCCGGCCGCCTCGCGTACCCAGGCGCCCTCGTCGTGCGCCGCGACCCGGCCGGCGAGCCGTTCGCGGTTGCACGGGCCGTCGCCGCGCATGACGGTGAAGAACTCGCTCCAGTCGATCTCACCGGACACCCAGTGCTCGCCGTCGTGGTGCAGATCAGGGTCGGGGACGGCGAGGCCGAGGTACTGGGCCTGCGGCACGGTGGCATCGACGAACCGCTGGCGCAGCTCATCGTTGCTGAAGCGCTTGATCCCCCACGCCATCGACTGCGCGCTGTTCGGCGACTCGGTGTCCGACGGTCCGAA
This sequence comes from Frankiales bacterium, assembly GCA_043784245.1. Lineage (GTDB taxonomy): Bacteria > Actinomycetota > Actinomycetes > Mycobacteriales > SCTD01 > JAYVYM01. The sequence goes on along the minus strand of JAYVYM010000209.1, from coordinate 4,538 downwards.
CATCATCAGCGCCGGCCACCACCAGCGGTCCAGCGCGGCCTGGGCCATCTCGCGCTGCGCGGGGGTGCCGTTCGCCAACACGGTCATCGCCTCGAAGCCCTGCCGCTGGTGGAAGCTCTCCTCCTTGCAGACCCGGACCATGGCACGGGCGTATGGGCCGTACGAGCAGCGCGTGAGCGGCACCTGGTTCACGATCGCCGCACCGTCGACCAGCCAGCCGATCGCGGCGACGTCGGACCAGCTCGTGGTCGGGTAGTTGAAGATCGTGGAGTACTTCTGCTTGCCGCGGTGCAGCAGGTCCAGCAGCTCGTCGCGGTCGACCCCGAGGGTCTCGGCCGCGCCATAGAGGTACAGACCGTGTCCCGCCTCATCCTGGACCTTGGCGACCAGGATGCACTTGCGGCGCAGCGACGGTGCCCGCGAGATCCAGTTGCCCTCCGGCTGCATCCCGATGATCTCGGAGTGCGCATGCTGGGCGATCTGCCGGATCAAGGTGCGCCGGTAGCCCTCCGGCATCTCGTCGCGCGGCTCGATCCGCCCGTCGGTGTCGATGACCGCCTGGAAGTCCTGCGCCCGGACGTCCTGCTCAAAAGTGCCGCCCACGATGCCTCCTTGCGATACCGAACGTTCGGTCAGATACTCCCCTGCGCCAGCGCTCCTGTCAACGCGCCGGGCAGGGCGCCCTGTCCGCGGCAGCCGGAGTTTGTGTGCAACATTCGCAGTGCTTGCACACAAACTCCGGGCTCGGCTCGGGTCGCCACGCTGCGCGGCCCTGTCAGCAACTATACTTTGTGTGCTTCATTTTAAATGTCAGCACACAATGTCCCCCGCACAGCATCAGCACGGCGGATCAGGCGGGGCGCACGGGCTCCAGAGCCTCGGCCAGCCGGGCGAGCAGCGCCACGAGCGCGGTGTAGTCGTCCTGTGGGAGAGCGTCGCGGACCTTCTGACGTACCGCATCGACGAGCGGCGAGAGCTCGGCATGCCGGCGCGCCCCGTCGAGGGTGAGCCGGAGCATCCCGCTGTCGTCCTCGACCAGTCCCTGCGTCATCAGCTCCTGCACTGCGGAGCCGACCGCCTCCGGGGAGTCGAACGCCGACAGGGCCGCCAGGATCGTCGTACGGGCGGTCGGCCGGACCGCCACCACGCTGAGCACCTGCCAGCCCCGCCGGTCGATGCCGGCGTCATGGACGGCCCGGTCGAACGCCGCGTCGAGGCGCGCGTCGGCCTCTTTGAGCCACCAGCCGATCGGTCGAGCGAGAGCTTCTTCGTCCGCCATGACCCCTCCCAGGTGCCGCGCGGAAGACTAGCCCCGCTGGTCGAGCACCCGCACAGCCTTGCCCTGGGACCGCTCGACGGTCCCGGACTCGACCACATCGCAGGTCACCGTCACCCCGATGTTGTCCTTGATCAGCTGGCCCAGCCGGTCGCCGAGGACGGCCCGCTCAGCCGCCGAGCGGTCCGGCCGCGACTCCACCCGTACGGTCATCTCGTCCAGCCGGTGCGGCCGCGACAGCACCAGCTGGTAATGCGGCGAGAGACCCTCGACGCGCAGCAGCAGCTCCTCGACCTGGGTCGGGAAGATGTTGACCCCCCGCAGGATGATCATGTCGTCGGTACGACCGGTGATCTTCTCGATCCGCCGCATCGACCGCGCCGTCCCGGGCAGCAGCCGGGTCAGGTCCCGGGTGCGGTAACGCACGACCGGCATCGCCTGCTTGGTGAGCGAGGTGAAGACCAGCTCGCCGTACTCCCCGTCCGGGAGCACCTCATCGGTGAGCGGGTCGACGATCTCCGGGTAGAAGTGGTCCTCCCACACATGCAGACCGTCCTTGGTCTCCACGCACTCGCTGGCGACCCCCGGCCCGATCACCTCCGACAGGCCGTAGATGTCGACGGCGTGCAGGCCACCGCGCTGCTCCACCTCGCACCGCATGTCCTCGGTCCACGGCTCGGCCCCGAAGACCCCGACCTGCAGCGACGTGCTGCGCGGGTCGATGCCCTGGCGCTCCAGCTCGTCGAGCAGCGCCAGCATGTACGACGGGGTCACCATGATCGCGTCCGGCCGGAGGTCCTGGATCAGCCGCACCTGGCGCTCGGTCTGCCCGCCCGACACCGGGATGACCAGGCAGCCAAGCCGCTCCGCACCGTAGTGCGCCCCCAGCCCGCCGGTAAAAAGTCCGTAGCCGTAGGCGTTGTGCAGCTTCCAGCCTGGCCGGATACCGGCCGCGCGCAACGACCGCGCGACGACGTCCGCCCACATCGAGACGTCGTCGGCGGTGTAGCCGACCACCGTCGGCTGACCGGTGGTGCCGCTACTGGCGTGCAGCCGGCTGACCTGCTCGTGCGGCACGGCGAACATCCCGTACGGGTAGCCCTCGCGCAGGTCCGCCTTCACCGTGTACGGGAAGTGCCGCAGGTCGGCGAGCTCGGTTAGGTCGCCCGGTGCGACGCCCACCTCATCGAACGCCCGGCGGTAGTGCGGGACCTGGTCGTACGCGTGCTGCAGCGACCAGCGCAGCCGGAGCAGCTGCAGGGCGGTGATCTCGTCGCGGCTGGCGATCTCGATCGGGTCCAGGCTCGCGCGGTCGGGTGTCAGGTCACGCACGTCAGGTTCGCACCTCGGCACGGGCCTGCTGGTCCTGCGGCACGAGGGCTCCTCCCCGGACGGGCGTTCGGCGATCCTCGCCTGGAGCGGCTCCGAGGCGCAAGGACCGGCGGGTCTGTCGGTGGTCCGGGTCCCGGGGGGTGTCACACTTTCCGCCCCTACCTCGAGGAGCAGCACTGTGACCGACCGTCTGTACACCGCCGAAGCCACCGCCGATGGCCCACGCACCGGCCGGGCGTACACCGCCGACGGCCGCTTGGACGTCCAGCTGTCGCTCCCGGCATCGATGGGCGGCGACGACGGGGCCGGGACCAATCCTGAGCAGCTGTTCGCCGCGGGCTATGCCGCGTGCTTCCACAGCGCGATGCGGCTCGCGTTGCGCCCGCTGGACCTGCAGCTGGACGCGCTCAAGGGCTGCACCGTGACCGCGCGGGTCCACCTCGACAACCTGGGTGAGACGACGTTCGACCTTGCGGTCGACATCGAGGCGTCGCTCCCGGCACTGCCGAGGGAGCAGGCGCAGCAGCTGCTGGAGGCCACCCACCAGGTCTGCCCCTACAGCCGGGCGACCCGGGGCAACGTGCTGGTCACGCTGACCGCGGTGTGACCGCGGGACCTAACCGCCGCCCCGTAGGACGACCACGCCGAGCGCGAAGTCGACGTACTGCTCCGCGACCTGCTCGGCGGTGGCCGGGCCGTCCGCGGAGAACCACTGCGGCAGGGCCGTGCACATCGTGACCACCGCCCTGGCCGCCTCGGCCGGCCGGTCGGTGCCGAACCGCCCTGCCCAGCAGCCGGCCAGCACCTCCTCGTCGACCATCCGCTGATGATCCCGACGCGCGACCGCCACCCGCGCGCGTGCCGCCGGTTCGACGCTACGCATCTCGCTCGCCCCGATGAAGGCGAGCTCGCGCCGGTGCGTCTGGAACAGCGCGAGGCACTCCACCAGCAGCCGGAAGCGCTCGACCGGCCCGTCACCCTGAGCCCTGGCCGCCCGGCTACGCGCCAGCAGGTCGTTCATCGTCAGGTCGAGCAACGCCACCAGCAGGTCCTGCTTGCTCGGGTGGTGGTGGTAGAGCCCCGGCACCGACAGCCCGGCCCGCCGGCCGATGTCGCGCATCGACGCGCCGCAGTAGCCGAGCTCGAGGAAGGCGGCCAGCGCGCCGGCCAGCGGCGGCTCGAGCTGCAGCGGGGGGTACGAACGCCAGCCCGCCCCGGCTTCGTTCGCGCGGCCCTGCGCGGGCTCGGGCCGGGGGGCCGGCCGCCGTACGAGCAGCTGCTCGACTCCGACGTCGAGCAGCTCGGCGATGAGGGCCAGCCGGACGGCAGACAGGCCGGTGCGGCCACGCTCGACCTCGCTGAGGGTGGCCGCACTGACGCCGAGCCGCCCGGCCAGCGTGCGCAGGCTCAGGCCGCGTGCCTGACGGGCCGCGCGCACCCGCCCGGCCAGCAGTACGTCGGCAGCCGGTGGTGGCACGGCCTGCACAGCCACCTCCCTACGGACCACGCATGGAGATCACAATGCGCCAGACCTGAACGCGCGAGCCTCCGGCGACCAGCCCAACCTGCACCTGTGCCCCGGCGCAGGGTAACCGCCGGGCACTGATTGACACCGTTCCTCGAGGTCCGCAGACTGCTCTGACACCCCCGCATCCCGAGCGATCGCTCGGGAGTAGTTCGCTGCCCTGGAGGCCCTGTGACCGAGACCCCGACTGCCGCGCCCGACCTCACCGACCTGCTCGCGGACGCGCCGAGCAACTGGGGTAAATGGGGTCCGGACGACGAGGTCGGTTCGCTGAACTACCTCGGCCCGGAGCAGGTCCTCGCGGCCGCCCGGCTGGTCACCTCGGGCAAGGTCTTCACGCTGCAGCGGCTGATCGGCGACCCGAAGGGCGACCCGGTCTGGCCGGGGCGCACGCCGGCCGAGCGG
>JAYVYM010000208.1:0-3182 GCA_043784245.1 Frankiales bacterium | reverse complement strand
GACCAGCTCGTAGGCCCGCTGCCGCCGGCGCAGCGAACGTCGTACGTCGTCGGAGAGCGCACGCTGCTCGCGGGCCCAGACCCCGATCAGCGCGCGCTTATCGACGGCAAAACCGACGTGCAGGTCGACCAGCGTCGCCAGCGACCCGCCCGCGCCGGACAGCTCCTGGGCGCCGTCGAGTATCCGGGTCATCGCGCTGTCACACAGCTGCTCGAGCAGGGCCTGCTTGCTGGCGAAGTGCCGGTAGACCCCGGGTCCGGTAATGCCGGCGGCTGCGCCGATGTCATCGATGCCGACGGCGTGGTAGCCGCGGCCTGCGAACAGGTCAGCCGCTGCCTCGAGCAGCTGCTCGCGCCGAGGAGCCGTGGACGTCACCGCGCCGATGTTAGCGTCCGTTCACATGAGTGACCGGCCCGATCTGCGCACCCTGCTCGACGATGTGCGCGCCGAGCATCTCGACCTGGTCGCCCTGGTCACCGATCGCCACCTCGACGCCGCGACGCCGGCCGTTCCATGGGACGTCCGGGACACCGTCGCCCACCTGGCCGGCACTGACGTCGAGGCCACCAAGGCCGTCACCGACCCGACGCTGTTCCTGGCCGAGCTGCCGGCGGTCGCGCAGAACGTCGAGGGCTTCCTGCGCAGTCAGCTGACCAGTCGGCGCGCGTTGTCGCGGGGCGACCTGCTGTCGGGGTGGCGGGCGGGCCTCGCGGCCCTGCTCGACGCGCTCACCGCCCTGCCGGCCGGGACCAAGGTGCCCTGGTACGGCCCGCCGATGAGCCCCGCCTCCTTCGCGACGGCCCGGCTGATGGAGTACTGGGCGCACGGGCAGGATGTCGCCGACGCGTACGGCGTGCTGCGGGCGCCGACCGCCCGGCTGCGGCACATCTGCCACCTCGGCGTGCGCACCAGGCTCTTCTCGTACGCCAACCGCGGGCTGCCGGCGCCCGCCGGCGACGTGCGCGTGACGCTGGAGGCGCCGGACGGCTCGACCTGGTCCTGGGGCGAGGGCGACGACGCGGTGACCGGCAACGCCGAGCACTTCTGCCTGCTGGTCACGCAGCGGCGGCACCGCAGCGAGCTCGACCTGTCGGCCAGCGGCCCGCTCACCGACGCGTGGCTCGATGTCGCGCAGGCCTTCGCCGGACCGCCCGGGCCGGGCCGGCAGCCGGCGTGACCAGCCGGTGGGACGCCGCCGAGCGGGCCGCCCTGCGCGCCCTCGCCCGCGACATCGTCGTGACCGAGATCGCGCCGCATGTGGGGGAGTGGGAGCGCGACGGGATGCTGCCGCGGGCGCTGCACCGCACGTTCGCCGACGCGGGCCTGCTCGGTGTGGCGTTCCCGGTGGAGGTCGGCGGCAGCGGCGGTGACAGCATCGACGCGGCCATCCTGACCGAGGAGATCCTGCTCGGCGGCGGCTCGGGGGGCGTGGTCGCGGCCCTGTTCACGCACGGCATCGCCCTGCCGCACCTGGTTGCGCACGGCGGTCCCGAGCTCGTCGACCGTTATGTACGCCCGACGCTCGCGGGCGAGCTGATCGGTGCGCTCGCGGTCACCGAGCCCGGCGGCGGGTCGGACGTCGCGGGCCTGCGTACCCGGGCGGTCCGCGACGGCGCCCACTGGGTCGTCAACGGAAGTAAGACCTACATCACCAGCGGGGTCCGGGCCGACTTCGTGACCACGGCGGTGCGGACCGGCGGCGACGGCTACGGCGGCCTCTCGCTGCTGGTCATCGACAAGGGGACGCCCGGCGTCACGGTGACCGGGCCGCTGGCGAAGATGGGCTGGCACTGCTCGGACACCGCGGAGCTCGCCTTCGACGACGTACGCGTGCCGCTCGGCAACATCGTTGGCGAGCCCGGCAGCGGATTTGTGCAGATCGTGCAGCAGTTCCAGGGCGAACGGCTGGCTCTGGCGGTGCAGGCGTACGCCACCGCCCAGCGCTGCGTCGACCTGACGCTGCAGTGGGTCAAGGACCGGCAGACGTTCGGCCGGCCGCTCGCCGGTCGACAGGTCGTCCGGCACAAGCTCGCTCAGATGGCCCGGGCCGCCTGGACCGCCAAGGTGGCGACCCGCGCGGCGTACGACAGCTGGCTGGACGGCGGCGACGCCGTCCTCGAGGTGTCCATGGCCAAGAACGCCGCGTGCGCAGCCTGCGACCTGGTGGTCGATCAGGCGGTGCAGCTGTTCGGCGGGCTGGGATACATGGGCGGCAGCGAGGTCGAACGGCACTACCGCGACGCGCGGGTGCTGCGCATCGGCGGGGGCACCGACGAGGTGATGGACGAGGTCATCGCCAAACGGCTCGGCCTGTAGCGGGCGCCAGCCGGGCCCCGCCCGGCGCCCCGCTCAGGACGCGTCGTCGGCGTCCTGCTTCGCGGCCTCGACCTGCGAGGTGGCGCCGTCGGCCTCCCGATCGAAGGCGTCCTCGACCTTGAGGTCGCTGGAGGTCTGCTCGGCAACCTCGGCGGCGAACTCCTGGTCGTCGACACCCTCGCCTGCCTGGGTGGTCGTGCCGATCTCGGTGGCGGGCTGCTGGCTCATGGTCCTCCTCGTGGGGGTGCGGTGCCTGCGCTCCTACCCAACCCCGGGTCGAGGCGACCCGCCGGTCGAACGTGCCGTGCTGCGGTACTCCGTCCAGGCCGGTGGCAGGCTGGTTACGTGCGGGCCGCCCGACCGGGGCGCCCGGCACCGAGGTGAGGACGCCGTAGCCATGGCCTTCTGGGACCAGCTCAAGAGCAAGACCGCAGAGATGAGCGGTCAGCTCAAGACCAAGACCGGCCAGTTCAAGAGCAAGGAGTTCGCGAACGGCAGCATGGCGATGTGCGCGCTGATCGCCGCCGCCGACGGCAAGATTGACGCCTCGGAGCGGCAGAAGACCGCCGCGCTGATCACCAGTAACGACGTGCTGGCGATCTTCCCGCCTGACGAGCTGCGCCAGAAGTTCGACTTCTACTGCGACAAGCTGCAGAAGGACTTCGCCTTCGGCAAGGTCGAGGCCGTCGCGACGATCGCCAAGCTGAAGGCCAAGCCGGAGCAGGGCCGGGCCGTGATCCAGATCGGGATTATCATCGGTGGCGCCGATGGGGATTTCGATGCCGACGAGCGCCAGGCGGTCAAGGAGGCCTGCTTCGCGGTCGGCATCGCGCCCGCCGAGTTCGACCTGTAGCCGGGACGGCCGA
>JAYVYM010000207.1:0-10326 GCA_043784245.1 Frankiales bacterium | reverse complement strand
CTGAGCCTCGTGTTCCTGCTGGCCACCGTGACGCTGCTGCCGTATTCGCTGTATTCGGTGGACGCCGCCAAGCTGGGCACGCCCGTGTCGATCACCGTGCTGGTGGCGCTGCTGGTGTGCCTGATCCCCACCACCATCGGCGGGCTGCTGTCAGCCATCGGTGTGGCGGGCATGAGCCGCATGTTGGGCGCCAATGTGATTGCTACCTCGGGCCGGGCGGTCGAGGCGGCGGGTGACGTCGACGTGCTGCTGCTCGACAAGACCGGCACCATCACGCTGGGCAACCGTCAGGCATCGGCATTCTTTGCAGCACCCGGCGTCACCGAACTGCAACTCGCCGACGCGGCGCAGCTGTCATCACTGGCCGACGAGACACCCGAGGGGCGCAGCATCGTCGTGCTGGCGAAGCAGAAGTTCGGCATCCGCGAGCGCGAACTGAACGGGAACGAGGCCACGTTCATCCGGTTCACGGCGCAAACGCGCATGAGCGGCGTCGACTGGCAGGGTCGCACCATCCGCAAGGGCGCGGCGGATGCGATCCGCAAGCACGTCGAATCGCTGGGCGGCTCCTTTGCGCCGGAACTGTCGCGCAGCGTGGACGACGCGGCGCGGCGCGGCAGCACGCCGCTGGTGGTGTCCGACGGCGCCCGCGCGCTGGGGGTCGTCGAACTCAAGGACATCGTCAAGGGCGGGATCAAGGAGCGCTTCGGCGAATTACGCCGCATGGGGATCAAGACAATCATGATCACCGGCGACAACAAGCTCACGGCAGCAGCCATCGGCGCCGAGGCCGGGGTGGACGACGTGCTGGCCGAGGCCACGCCCGAGGCCAAGCTGGCGCTGATCCGCCAGTACCAGGCCGAAGGCCGCATGGTGGCAATGACAGGCGACGGCACCAATGACGCGCCGGCACTGGCGCAGGCCGACGTGGCCGTGGCCATGAACAGCGGCACGCAAGCGGCCAAGGAAGCCGGCAACATGGTCGACCTGGACAGCAACCCGACAAAGCTCATCGAGATCGTCGCGATCGGCAAGCAACTGCTCATCACACGCGGCTCCCTCACGACGTTCTCGATCGCCAACGATGTCGCGAAGTACTTCGCAATCATCCCAGCGATGTTCGCGGTCGTCTACCCAGGCCTGGACAAGCTCAACATCATGCGTCTGCACTCACCTCAGTCAGCGATCCTGTCCGCAGTCATCTTCAATGCGTTGATCATTATCGCGTTGATTCCGCTGGCGCTGCGGGGCGTGCGCTACACGCCGAGCTCCGCCTCCCAGATGTTGCGACGCAACATCGGTGTCTACGGGCTCGGCGGCCTGGTCGCACCGTTCGTCGGCATCAAGATCATCGACCTTTTCGTGCAGTTCGTCCCCGGGATTGGCTGACATGCGCACCTCCTCACTACGCCAGTTCGGCGCCGCGGTACGCCTGCTGGTGCTGCTCACCGTTCTGCTCGGGGTCCTCTATCCGCTCGGGATCACCGCCGTCGCGCAGCTCCCGGGACTCAAGTCGCGCGCCGAGGGCTCCCTGGTCACAGGTGCGGACGGGCAGCTCGTCGGGTCGACGCTGATCGGCCAGCTGTTCCTCGACGGAAAGGGCAACCCGATCCCGACGTACTTCCAGAGCCGCCCGTCGGCGGCGGGCAAGGGCTACGACCCCACCGCGACGTCGGCGAGCAACCTAGGCCCCGAGTCCGTCACCGACACCCTGCCCGACCCCAATACCAAGGACGACACCGGCAAGCAGAGCCTGCTCACCCAGGTCTGTGCACGCAGCCTGGCCGTCGGCGAGCTGGAGAAGCTGGACGGTGCCCGCCCGTTCTGCGCCCCGAGCGGCGTGGGCGCGGTCCTGGCCGTGTCCTATGCCGGCCCCGGCTACACCGGCGCGGTCACCCGGGCGGTGAGCATCAACGAGGCCTGCCCCGACGGGGCCAAGCCGTTCATCGCGCAGTACGACGGGGTCGCGGTGACCTGCGCAACGTTCGGCGAGGACTACACGAGCGGGAAGATCGTGCCGATCCGGGGCGACGCACCGGCCCAACCGGCCGTGCCCGCCGATGCGGTCACCGCCTCCGGGTCCGGCCTGGACCCCGAGATCAGCCCGGCGTACGCCGCGCTGCAGGTCGCCCGGGTCGCTGTCGCCCGCCGCATCACGCCCGCACAGGTGCAGGCTGTCGTCGCCTCGCACACTGCAGGCCGGGACCTCGGGTTCCTGGGAGAGCCGCGGGTCAACGTGCTGCAGGTCAATCGTGACCTCGATGCCCGCTACCCGGCGGCGAGCTGACCGGTACGGGACCGATGACAATGCAGCTATGAGTACCCGGGGGTCGCTTCGCGTCTATCTCGGTGCTGCCCCGGGCGTCGGCAAGACGTACGCGATGCTGGACGAGGGTCACCGCCGTCGAGACCGTGGCACCGACGTCGTCGTCGGCTTCGTGGAGACACACGGCCGTCCGAGGACAGCCCGTCAACTCGAAGGCCTGGACGTGGTCCCCCGCCGGCGGGTGAGCTATCGCGGGACGCAGTTCGAGGAGATGGACCTCGACGCCGTCCTCGCCCGCTCGCCGCAGGTGGTGCTCGTGGACGAGCTGGCCCACACCAACATCCCCGGGTCGCGTCACGAGAAGCGCTGGCAGGACGTACAGGAGCTGCTCGAGGCCGGGATCGACGTCATCAGCACCGTCAACGCGCAGCACCTGGAGTCGCTCAACGACGTCGTGCAGGCCATCACCGGCGTCCCGCAGCGAGAGACCCTCCCTGACTCGGTGGTACGCGCCGCCGATCAGGTCGAGCTCATCGACATGGCACCGGAGGCGTTACGCCGGCGGATGTCGCATGGCAACATCTACCGGCCGGAGAAGGTCGATGCTGCGCTTGGCAACTACTTCCGGGTCGGCAACCTCACCGCGCTGCGTGAGCTGGCGCTGCTCTGGCTCGCCGACAGCGTCGACGAGGGCTTGCAGCGCTACCGCGAGGCGCACGGGATCGGCGGCACCTGGGAGACCCGTGAGCGGGTGGTTGTCGCCCTGACCGGCGGCCCGGAGGGCGACACCCTGATCCGACGGGCCGCGCGGATCGCCGCGCGAACGACCGGCGGTGAGTTCCTCGCCGTGCACGTCGCCAGGTCGGACGGCCTGGCCGGAGCCGGCATCTCGGCGCTCGCCGCGCAGCGGGTGCTGGTGGAGTCCCTCAGTGGCAGCTACCACTCCATCATCGGTGAGAACATCCCCACGGCGCTGCTGGAGTTCGCGCAGGCCAACAACGCCACCCAGATCGTGTTGGGAGCCAGTCGGCGCAGCGCTTGGCTGAGCGGCCTGACCGGCCCGGGCACCGGCGCCACCATCACCCGTCGGTCCGGGCCGATCGACGTCCACATGGTCAGCCACGACTACGCCGGCGGCAGCCGTCGGCTGCTGCCCGCCCTTACCGGTGGGCTCACCGTCCGCCGGCGGATAACCGGACTCTGCGTCGCGGTCGTCCTGCTGACCGGGCTGACGCTGCTGGGGACCGCCCTGCGCGCTGAGCTGTCGCTCGGTAGCGACCTGCTGCTGTTCCTGCTCGCGGTCGTCGTCGTGAGCCTTGCCGGCGGTTTCTACCCGGCAGTGCTGGCCGCGGTTGCCGGGTCGCTGCTGCTCAACTTCTACTTCGTCCCCCCGATACATCGCTTCACCATCAGCCAGCCCGAGAACGTGCTCGCCCTGACCGTCTTCCTGGTGGTCGCGGCACTGGTCAGCCAGGTGGTAGACCTGGCAGCCAGAAGGACCTCGCAGGCGGCCCGGGCTACCGCGGAGGCGGAGACCCTGGCCACCCTCGCCGGCAGTCTCCTACGTGGCGAGCAGGCCCTGCCCGCCCTGATGGGGCGCATCCGCGAGACGTTCACCGTGGACAGCGTCACCCTGCTGAGGCGCGACAACAACGCCCCTGCGAGCGCCGGCAGCCACGCCCCGGCCGGGGCCACGACGGGGCTGCGTGGCAGCTGGAGCCAGGTGGCGAGCATCGGCGAGTCGCCCTGCCTGCGCCCGGAGGACGGCGACACGGAGGTCGAGGTCGGCGAGGACCTCACGCTGGTGCTCCGCGGCCGCACCCTGCCCGCCGAGGACCAGCGCATCCTCAGTGCGTTCGCCTCCCAGGTGGCTGTGGCCTACCGGCAACGGCAGCTGCTGCAGGCCGCCGCGGCCGCCGTCCCGCTGGCTGAGGCCGACCGGATGCGCACCGCGCTGCTGAACGCCGTCGGCCACGACCTGCGCACCCCGCTGGCAGCCGCCAAGGCCGCCGTGTCGGGCCTGCGTAGCCCCGGAATTACCTGGTCGTACGAGGACCGGGCCGAGCTGCTCGGCAATGCCGATGAGGCGCTGGACCGCCTGTCGACGCTGGTGACGAACCTGCTCGACCTGTCCCGCCTGCAAGCGGGGGCGCTGTCCGTGGTTCCCCGCCCGGTCGGCCTGGACGACGTGGTGTCAATGGCCCTGCACCATGAAGCCCAGGGCCATGCGGTGGAGCTGGACGTGCCACCCGAGCTCCCCGAGGTGCTCGCCGACCCCGGTCTGCTGGACCGGGTCGTGGCGAACCTGGTGCAGAACGCCCTGCGCTACGCCCCGCCAGGTCAGCCCGTCCGGCTGGCCGCCAGCAGCCACGCCGGCCGGGTGGAGCTACGCATCGTCGACCGCGGCCCCGGGATCCCGGCAGCTGATCGCGATACGGTCTTCGCGCCTTTCCAACGCCTGGATGACTCCCCCCGCGATGGGGCCGGCGTCGGGCTTGGCCTGGCGATCGCCCGCGGCTTCACCGAGGCGATGGGCGGGCGGCTCGTGGCCGAGGACACCCCTGGCGGCGGCCTGACGATGGTTGTCGACCTGCCATGCGCACCCGGGAATACCGCATCGGGCGACAGGACATGACCCATGTCCTGGTCGTCGACGACGAGCCGCAGATCCTTCGCACCGTCACCCTGGCCCTCACCGCCCGCGGCTACCGGGTGACCACGGCCGCTGACGGCGCCGGTGCCCTGCGGAGCGTCTCTGACGATGCACCCGACCTCGTTGTCCTCGACCTCGGGCTGCCGGACATCGACGGCATGGACATCATCCGGCGCATCCGACTGACCCACCAGACCCCCATCATCGTGCTGTCCGCCCGGGCCGGGGGCATCGAGAAGGTGACAGCCCTCGACCTCGGCGCGGACGACTACGTCACCAAGCCCTTCGACATGACGGAGCTACTGGCCCGGGTGCGGGCCGCAGGGCGCCGCAGCACCGGCCCGGCAGTACCCGAGACAGTCCGGCTCGGGCCGTTCCAGATCGACCTGACCGCCAAGACCGCGGAACGCAGCGACGGGCCCACAGCGAGCCGGCGGGTGCTGCTCACCCCGACCGAGTGGCAGCTTCTGGAGATCCTGCTGCGGCACCCCGGCCGGCTCCTGACCGGCCGGCAGCTCCTGACCGAGCTGCGGGGCGACCCCCTACACACCGACAGCAGCTACCTGCGCATCTACATCTCGCAGCTGCGCCGCAAGCTCGAGCAGGACCCGGCCCGCCCACGGCACCTGATCACCGAACCCGGCCTGGGGTACCGCTTCCAGCCGTGAGCCGGCCTGCCCTCGCCAATCACTTCGCTTGGCAGTCACGCCGCGTTCACCTGCCGGCCGAACGATCTGCCTAGCCTGCCAAACGTGGCAGCCTCGGGCCTGGTCGTGGACGGGCAGGGCCTCACGACCTGGTTCGGACAGGTCCTCGCGCTGGACCGGGTCGACCTGGCGGTACGTGCCGGCGAGGTCCACGGCCTGCTCGGCGCAAACGGCGCGGGCAAGTCGACGCTGCTGTCGGTGCTGTTCGGATTGGTCTGTCCGCAGGAAGGCTCGCTCCGGCTGTTCGGACGCACCCGGGGACAGGCGGGCGCAGCCTGGCTGGACGGCGTCGGTGGGTTCGTGGAGGCGCCGACGTTCTACCCGTACCTCAGCGGTCGGCAGAACCTGGCTGTGCTTGCCCGCCTCGACGGCGGCCTTGCCCCCCAGATCGATGAGCTGCTCGAGCTGGTGGGTGTTCCCACCACCGGGCGACGCGTCCGGGGCTACTCACTCGGGATGCGTCAACGGCTGGGCCTGGCTGCCGCGCTGCTGCGGCGGCCGCGGCTGCTCGTCGTCGACGAGCCCACGAACGGCATGGACCCAGCGGGCGTCCGGGACCTGCGTCTGCTCGTCCGTCGACTCGCCGACGACGGCGTCGCCGTCGTGCTCAGCAGCCACGACATGAACCAGGTCAGCGAGCTGTGCGACACCGTGACCGTGCTTGACCACGGGCGCGTGGCGTTTGCCGGTGACCTGGACCTGGCACGCGCGACGGCACCGGACCCGTCCTGGCGACTGTCCAGCAGCGACGACCGGGCTGCGGCCGCGGTCGGGGCCCGTCGTCCCGGCCTGCTCGTCTGTGCCGACCACAGAGGGGGGTTGCGCATCGTCGCCGGACGCGACCGGCTCGACGCGTACGTGATCGAGCTCGGCCGGACCGGCGTGGCGGTCCGTGCGCTGGCCGAGGACGTGACTGCCCTCGAGGCGCTGTTCTTCACTCTCAGCGAGTCGTCGCCGGCCATGCCGGCCCCGCCCACCGTGCTCGAGATCCCCAGCCCGGTAGACATCCGGTGACCGGGCCACGCGTGACGCTGCGTGACGCGGCGACGTCCGACAGGCGCCCGGTCGCCACCGTCAGGCGCCTGGCCGGCCCCCTGCCACCGCGCCGGCTGAGCCCGGCGCGAGCCGTGGCGGTGGTCTGGCGGGTGGAGCTCGCAAAGCTGGTCCGGCTGGTGCGGGTGCAGGCGCTCGCCGGCGTCTGCCTCGTCGCGCCGTTCCTGGCAGCAGCCGCGGTCAGCGCGCAGAGCTCCCTGCCACAGGACACGCTGTTCGGCCAGTGGCTGCAGCAGTCCGGGCTGGCGCTGCCCCTGGTGGTGCTCGGATTCGCCGGCCAGTGGGTGCTCCCGCTGCTGACCTGTCTGGTGGCGGGGGACATCTTCGCCTCCGAGGACCAGTTCGGTACGTGGAAGACGGTCCTGACCCGCTCGCGCAGCCGCGGTGAGCTGTTCACGGGCAAGGTCCTTGCAGCCCTGAGCTTCCCGGTCATCGTGCTGGCGCTGCTGGCTGCCTCAACCGTGGTCGCCGGCCTGCTCCTCGGTCGCGAGCCCGTCGTCGGGCTCGGCGGCCAGGTCGTCCCGGTCGGGCACGCCGCGGCGCTGGTCGCGGCGAGCTGGTCGTTGCAGCTGCCCCCGATGTTCGGCTTCTGCCTGCTGGCCGTACTGCTGTCGGTCATCACCCGCAACGGTGTCGCAGGGGTCGGCGGGCCGGTCCTGCTCGGGCTGCTGATGCAGCTACTCGCCCTGCTGAGCCTGCCACCCAGGGTGCAGGACGCGTTGCTGACGACGCCGTTCTCGGCGTGGCACGGCTTGTGGGTGGAGCACCCCTTCTATGGACCGGCCTGGCGCGGCCTGCTGACCAGCGTGGTGTGGAGCGCGGTGTGCCTGGCTACGGCGTGGGCGGTGTTCCGGCGCCGCCAGGTCCGGGTGTCCTAGCGTGCGGGCGGCCCGAGCCGGCTCGGTGGTCGCGTCGTTTGGCCTGCTCGCGGCCTGCGCTCCCAGCTCGATCACGGCGGCGGCACTGCAGGGCTCGCTGGCCGGGACCTTCGCCCAGCTGTACGCCCTGCAGCAGACCGAGCAGGGGCACCCGCGCCCGGACCTGCCGACCCTGCAGACGACAGCGGCCTGCCAGAAGGGCCCGCCGGACAGCTCTCAGTCGGGTCCGGGCAACGACTGGACCTGCCAGGTCACCTATCTCGTCGACGGACCTGGGACCCCGGTCCGGGCGCAGTACACCGTGAATGTACGAACCGACGGGTGCTGGTCGGCGGACGGCGACGGCCCGGCGTCGGTGAACGGCGCCCGCACCCTCATCGGTGCCAAAGGTCAGTTGCGACGTAACCCGCTCTACCTCATCGACAGTTGCGTCGACGCCGGCTGAGCGCCCTGGCCGGCCACGCCTGCGCACCCGGGCCCGGACAGCGCACGGCCCCCGAAGATTCACCCGCCTGCCCCGCCGGGGCCACCTCGGGCTCGTACCTTTCGGCCCGGACCGCCCCTCCCCAAGGCGAACGTACCGAGATGAGAAACCATGTCTGGATTCCGCTCTGCGCGGTGGCGACACGACCACCGCGGTCTGCTTCGCAAGACCCTGGCCACCGGCGTCGGGCTCACCCTGGTCGCAGGACTGGCCACCGCGGCAGCCGCCGGACCGGCGTCCGGTCGGACCGCAAAGGTGGGCAGCAACGATGGGAACGGCATCTTGCTGCCGACCAACCAGCGCCTCACGCCACTGGGCACCCGGCTGCTGCTGGACACGGGCCGAGTCGTGTCGTCCTCCATCAGCCCGGACGGGCACTACCTGGCCGCGCTGACCTGGCATAAATTCACCGGATTCCTGACGATGGTCGACCTCCGGACGAACAAGGTCGTCCAGACGCTTGGCACCGGCGCCGCCACCGATCCCACCATCGGTGACGGCTCGGTGGCTGCCGACGGCCCGCTGTGGGCACCAGACGGACATTCGCTGTGGTTCCCCCAGAGCAGTGATCTGGTCCGCTTCCACGTCGGCGCGGACGGCACGGTGTCGGCACCGGTCACAACCGTCCTGGCGACCACCGTCAGCGACCTCAACGGGGCGAAGACGACCAGGCCCGACCTGCCGTCCGGGATGGCGCTGTCACAGGACGGCAGCAAGCTCTACGTCGCCCTGAACGGCGTCAACCAGCTGGGCGTGATCAGTACGACGACCAACGCGCTGCTGCGGGTCACACCGGTCGGCAACGCGCCCCGGCAGGTCGTCCTGGTCGGGGACCGGGCGTTCGTCTCGAACGAAGGTGGTCGACCGGCCAGACCCGGTGACGTCACCAACCTGTCCTACGGCACGCCGATCGTCTCCGACGGGACGACCGGCGCGGCCACCACCGGCACCGTCTCCGTCGTGGACCTGGTCGCGAGCAAGCAGGTCAAGCAGATCCCCGTCGGCTTGCAGCCGACGGCGGAGTACCTGACGCGCGATGGCACCCTGCTCGTCGCCAACTCCAACGACGACTCGTTCTCGATCATCGACCCGACCAGCTCCCAGGTCACCCAGACGGTCAACGTCAACCCGGTGCCCGGCAGCGCGGTGGGCAGCTACCCCAATGCCATCACCATGCCGGATGACCACACGATCCTGGTCAGCATCGGACGTGACAACGCCCTCGCCGTCTTCACCTACAACGGCCCGAAGGTTCCGGTGCAGTACGTCGGGCTGCTGCCGACCGACTTCTACCCGGTCGGCGCGACGTACGACCCGGCCATCGGCAAGATCGTCGTGACCAACGACAAGGGCAAGGGCTCGCGGGGACCCGCCAGCAGCATCGACGAGGGGCCCGGGACCGGACCGGCACCCGCCGTCGTCACAGGGCACAACTCCTACGACGACACCGCGTCGATCACTGAGTTCGCCATGCCCAGCAGAGCGCAGATCGCCCAGACCACACACCAGGTCTTCGTCAACAACAGCTGGCTGAGCTTGCCCGCGAGCCGGCCGGTCAAGGGCTCGAGCGCAGCGCCGAAGGCCATCCCCGTGCAGCTCGGCGATCCCTCGAAGATTCAGCACGTCTTTTTGATCGTGCGGGAGAACCGTACGTATGACCAGGTTCTCGGAGACATCGGCAAGGGCAACAGCGACCCGACCCTCGCGCAGTTCGGTGTCAAGGCCACGCCCAACGCGCACGCGCTGGCCAACACCTTCGGCCTGATGGACAACTTCTACGATGAGGGCACCCTGTCGGCGGACGGACACAACTGGCTGGTGCAGGCCGACGCGAACGACTACATCGAGAAGGAGTTCGGCGCCTTCTACCGGAGTTATCCGGCACAGGGCGGCGACGCCTTGGCCTACCAGCGGGACGGCTTCCTCTGGAACGCCGCCCAGGCTGCCGGGCAGACCGTCAAGGCCTACGGCGAGTACAACAACTTCTTCACCCAGCCGAGTCCGGTCCCGTCGTGGTCGGACTACTACCGCGACTCCCAGATTCTGGAGGGCAAGGCCAAGGGCCCGCTTCCGGTTCCGCTCTCGGCCATCAACACCTACTCCGACATCCCGTCGCTCAACGCGATCGACGACCACCAGTTTCCGCCGTTCGACCTCGGGATCCCGGACCAGTACCGCACCGACGTGTGGCAGAAGTCGTTTGCCGACACCGAGAAGTCCGGCCAGGCACCCAACCTCAGCCTGATCTGGATGCCCGTCGACCACACCTCGGGCGTCGGGACGGG
>JAYVYM010000206.1:0-8125 GCA_043784245.1 Frankiales bacterium | reverse complement strand
GATCTGCTGCTGCGCCCCTCCGGCCAGGGCGAGCGCCACCACGGCTGGGATGAACGGCACGACAACGAAGGACGCGATCGCACAGACCAGGACCACGATCGCGCGGCTCGCCGTCTCCTGAGCCTGCCCGTAGCCCGCCTGCCCATAGCCCGCCTGCCCATAGCCCGCCTGCCCATAGCCCGCCTGCCCGTAGCCCGGCTGCCCGTAGCCCGACTGCGGCCCGTTGCCCTGCGACGGCGGGTAGGCAGGCGGCTGGTAAGCGGGCGGGGAGCTGCTCGGCACCGAGGCCGGCCGATCGTCAGGGGACGTGCTGAACGGGTCGTCGGGCGTGCTCATGGCGGCAGGGTAGAGCTGTCCGAGGGCTGGCGCGCCCGTTACCCACAGATCAGCGCGTCACCGCCCTCCTGGTGCGGGAACGCGCTTACCCCATCTCGGCGGGGCCGTCGGTCAGCGGCCGGCCGCGTGCGGTCCGCCCGCCGCCCGGTACTCGTCCGGGAGGAAGGCCCACCCGGACGTGACGGAGAAGGAGTTCTACTCGGCAGCCTTGAGGGACATTGTGTGCTTGCTCTAGAGCGCTGACACACACTGTTGGCCCTCTCCGGGCCACCCTGAGCGGGCTACGTCATGACCAGGTGCTGCAGCGCAGGCGACCCCGTACGACGCGGGCGGCTGCCCCGGGAACGACCGCGGCCGCCCGCCCCCGTTCGGGGGCGAGCGGCCGTCGGACCAGCCGGACTAGGACCGGTAGCTGTCGCGCCCGTAGTCGAAGTCGTCCAGCGGGACGGCCCCGCCGGCACCCTGCCCGAAGGCGAAGTCCGGGTCGTCGTAACCGGCCATCGAGTAGACCTGCGCCCGCGCCTCTTCCGTCGGCTCGACCCGGATGTTGCGGTAACGGCTGATGCCGGTGCCCGCCGGGATGAGCTTGCCGATGATGACGTTCTCCTTGAGGCCCAGCAGCGAGTCGCTCTTGGCCTGGATCGCGGCGTCGGTGAGCACCCGGGTCGTCTCCTGGAAGGACGCCGCCGACAGCCACGACTCGGTCGCGAGCGACGCCTTGGTGATGCCCATCAACACGGGGCGGCCGGCAGCCGGCTCCCCACCCTCGGACACCACGCGGCGGTTCTCGGTCTCGAAGATCGTCCGCTCGGTGAGGCTGCCCGGCAGGAAGTCGGTGCCGCCGGACTCGAGGACGTTCACCCGCTTCAGCATCTGCCGGATGATCACCTCGATGTGCTTGTCGTGGATCGACACGCCCTGCGAGCGGTAGACCTCCTGCACCTCGGCGACCAGGTGCAGCTGGACGGCCCGCGGGCCGAGGATGCGCAGCACCTCGTGCGGATTGACGGCGCCCTCGTGCAGCTTCTCGCCGACCGAGACGTGGTCGCCGTCGACGATCCGCAGGCGGGCTCGCTTGGAGACGGCGTAGGCGATCTCCTCGGTGCCGTCATCGGGGATGACGACGACCTTGCGGGTCTTGTCCGTGTCGTCGATCCGGATGCGCCCCTCGACCTCGCTGATCGGGGCCACACCCTTGGGCGTGCGTGCCTCGAACAGCTCGACGACGCGGGGCAGGCCCTGGGTGATGTCGTCGCCGGCCACGCCACCGGTGTGGAAGGTGCGCATCGTCAGCTGCGTACCGGGCTCCCCGATGGACTGCGCGGCGATGATGCCGACCGCCTCGCCGACGTCGACCGTCTTGCCGGCCGCCAGCGAGCGGCCGTAGCAGGCAGCACAGGTGCCGACCTTGGAGTCGCAGGTCAGCACGCAGCGGACCTTGACCTTGTCGACCCCCGCCTCGATCAGCCGGCTGATGTTGACGTCGCCGAGGTCGGCCCCCGCGGACAGGACGGACTGGCCGTCCTTCTCCACGTCGGCTGCCAGCGTCCGTGCGTACACGCTGGTCTCGACATGCGCACCCTTGACAAGAGTCCCCTCGGCGTTGCGGTCACCGATGGTCATGAGGACGCCGCGCTCGGTACCGCAGTCCTCCTCCCGAATGATGACATCCTGCGACACGTCAACCAGCCGGCGGGTGAGGTAGCCCGAGTCGGCGGTACGCAGAGCCGTGTCGGCGAGGCCCTTGCGGGCACCGTGCGTGGAGATGAAGTACTCCAGCACGGTCAGGCCCTCGCGGAAGTTGGCCTTGATCGGGCGCGGGATGATCTCGCCCTTCGGGTTGGCCACGAGGCCGCGCATACCGGCGATCTGGCGCACCTGCATCATGTTCCCGCGAGCGCCGGAGTGGACCATCATCCAGACCGGGTTGTCCTTCGGGAAGTTGGCCTCCATGGCCCGCGCGACCTCGGCAGTGGCCTTGGTCCAGATCTCGATGAGCTCCTGGCGGCGCTCCTCGACGGTGATGACACCGCGCCCGTACTGCTTCTCGACCTTCTCGGCGTCGCCCTCGTAGCGCTCCAGGATCTCGGCCTTGCCGGCCGGGGTCACGACGTCCTCGATGGAGATCGTGACGCCGGAACGGGTGGCCCAGTGGAATCCGGTCTCCTTGAGCGCGTCGAGCGTCGCAGCGACCTGCACCTTCGGGTAGCGCTCGGCGAGGTCGTTGACGATGGACCCGAGCTGCTTCTTGTCGACCTCGCGGTCGACGAACGGGTAGTCCACCGGCAATGTCTCGTTGAACAGCGCCCGGCCCAGGGTGGTCTCGAGCAGGTACAGCTCACCGTCCTCGACGACCGTGCCGCGGGGTGGCACGACATCACGCATCCGGAGCTTGATCGTGGCCTGTAGGTCGAGCTCGCCGGCGTCCTTGGCCATCAAGGCTTCGGCCAGGGAGCTGAAGGCCCGGCCCTCACCCTTAGCGCCGTCCTTCTGCGTCGTCAGGTAGTAAATGCCCAGCACCATGTCCTGGGTCGGCGCGGTGATCGGGCGGCCGTTTGCCGGGCTCAAGATGTTGTTGGAGGACAGCATCAGAATACGGGCCTCGGCCTGCGCCTCCGCCGACAGCGGCAGGTGCACCGCCATCTGGTCCCCGTCGAAGTCGGCGTTGAATGCCGTGCAGACCAGGGGGTGGATCTGGATGGCCTTGCCCTCGACCAGCTGCGGCTCGAAGGCCTGAATGCCGAGGCGGTGCAGCGTCGGTGCCCGGTTGAGCAGCACCGGGTGCTCGGTGATGACTTCCTCGAGCACGTCCCAGACGACCGGGCGGGCCCGCTCGACCATCCGCTTGGCACTCTTGATGTTCTGCGCATGGTTGAGGTCCACCAGCCGCTTCATGACGAACGGCTTGAACAGCTCCAGCGCCATCTGCTTGGGCAGGCCGCACTGGTGCAACTTGAGCTGCGGGCCGACGATGATGACCGACCGGCCCGAGTAGTCGACGCGCTTGCCCAGCAGGTTCTGACGGAAGCGGCCCTGCTTGCCCTTCAGCATGTCCGACAATGACTTGAGTGGCCGGTTACCCGGGCCCGTCACCGGACGGCCACGACGGCCGTTGTCGAACAGCGCGTCCACGGCCTCCTGCAGCATCCGCTTCTCGTTGTTGACGATGATCTCGGGGGCACCGAGGTCGAGCAACCGCTTGAGGCGGTTGTTGCGGTTGATGACCCTGCGGTACAGGTCGTTGAGGTCGCTCGTGGCGAACCGGCCGCCATCGAGCTGCACCATCGGACGTAGGTCCGGCGGGATGACCGGGACGCAACCCAGCACCATGCCCATCGGGCTGTTGCGGGTGTTGAGGAACGCAGCCACAACCTTGAGGCGCTTCAAGGCGCGAACCTTCTTCTGACCCTTGCCTGACCGGATCGTCTCACGCAGGGACTCGGCCTCGGCGTCGAGGTCGAAGCCCTCGAGCAGCCGCTGCAGGGCCTCTGCGCCCATGCCACCGGTGAAGTACGTACCGAAGCGGTCGCGCAGCTCGCGGTAGAGCGTCTCATCGACGACGAGCTGCTTGACCTCGAGCTTGCGGAACGTGTCGATGACCTCCTCGAGCTTGTCGAGCTCGCGCTCGGACCGGCCGCGCAGGGCCTTCAGCTCACGCTCTGCGCCTTCGCGCACCTTGCGCCGCACGTCGCCCTTTGCGCCCTCGGCCTCAAGGGCAGCCAGATCGTCCTCGAGCTTCTTCTGGCGGGTCTCGGCGTCGCTGTCGGTCTTGCTCTGGACGCGGTCACGTTCGACCTGGATCTGGGCCTCGAGGGTCGGCAGGTCGCGGTGCCGAGCCTCGACGTCGACCGTGGTAATCAGGTACGCCGCGAAGTAGATGATCTTCTCGAGATCCTTGGGCGCGAGGTCGAGCAGGTAGCCCAGCCGCGACGGGACACCCTTGAAGTACCAGATGTGGGTGACGGGGGCGGCCAGCTCGATGTGCCCCATCCGCTCACGGCGCACCTTCGCGCGGGTCACCTCGACGCCGCAGCGCTCGCAGATGATGCCCTTGAAGCGCACCCGCTTGTACTTGCCGCAATAGCACTCCCAGTCGCGGGTGGGTCCGAAGATCTTCTCGCAGAAGAGCCCGTCCTTCTCCGGCTTGAGGGTGCGGTAGTTGATGGTTTCAGGCTTCTTCACCTCGCCGTGCGACCACTGACGAATGTCGTCAGCGGTGGCGAGGCCGATACGGAGCTCGTCAAAGAAGTTGACGTCGAGCACGTAGGCACCCCTCTCAGGGGTTAGTTCTCTAAGTTTGGGTTTGCTGTCTTGCCCGGTGCGTCTAGACCTCTTCGACCGAGCTCGGCTCGCGCCGCGAGAGGTCGATGCCGAGCTCCTCTGCGGCTCGGAAGACGTCCTCGTCGGTGTCGCGCATCTCGATCGCCATACCGTCGCTGGAGAGCACCTCGACATTGAGGCAGAGCGACTGCATCTCCTTGATAAGTACCTTGAACGACTCCGGGATGCCGGGCTCGGGGATGTTCTCGCCCTTGACGATCGCCTCGTACACCTTCACGCGACCGAGCACATCGTCGCTCTTGATCGTGAGCAGCTCCTGCAGGGCGTACGCAGCGCCGTACGCCTGCATCGCCCAGACCTCCATCTCGCCGAACCGCTGGCCGCCGAACTGCGCCTTACCACCCAGGGGCTGCTGCGTGATCATCGAGTACGGACCGGTGCTGCGAGCGTGGATCTTGTCGTCCACCAGGTGCAGCAGCTTCAGGATGTAGACGTAGCCCACCGAGACAGGCGCCGGGAAGGGCTCACCAGAACGGCCGTCGAACAGCAGCGCCTTGCCCGATGGGCCGATCAACCGGCGGACCTCACCGGTGCCCAGGTCGTCGAACGTCGGGGTCGTCGAGTCCAGCAGACCGGTGATCTCGTCCTCGCGGGCACCGTCGAACACCGGTGTCGCGAGCACGCTGCCGGGCTTGGAGTCCGACGCACCGATCTCGGCGAGCCGCTGCTTCCAGCTCTGGTCGGCGCCCTCGACGTGCCAGCCGGCCTTCGCGACCCAGCCGAGGTGGGTCTCGAGGACCTGGCCGACGTTCATCCGGCCCGGTACGCCGAGCGGGTTGAGCACGACGTCCAGCGGCGTGCCGTCCTCCATGAACGGCATGTCCTCGACGGGGAGGATCTTGGCAATGACGCCCTTGTTGCCGTGTCGGCCCGCGAGCTTGTCGCCATTGCTGATCTTGCGCTTCTGGGCGACGTACACCCGGACCAGCTCGTTGACCCCCGGAGGCAGCTCGTCGCCGTCCTCGCGGCTGAACACGCGTACGCCGATGACCTTCCCGGACTCGCCGTGCGGGACCTTGAGGCTGGTGTCGCGCACCTCGCGGGCCTTCTCACCGAAGATCGCGCGCAGCAGGCGCTCCTCCGGGGTCAGCTCGGTCTCGCCCTTCGGGGTCACCTTGCCGACCAGGACGTCACCGGGGGTGACCTCCGCGCCGATCCGGATGATCCCGCGCTCGTCGAGGTCGGCGAGGACCTCCTCGGAGACATTCGGGATGTCGCGTGTGATCTCCTCGGCGCCGAGCTTGGTGTCCCGGGCGTCGACCTCGTGCTCCTCGATGTGGATCGACGTGAGCACGTCGTCCTGCACGAGGCGCTGCGACAAGATGATCGCGTCCTCGTAGTTGTGGCCCTCCCAGGGCATGAACCCGACGAGCAGGTTCTTGCCCAGAGCCATCTCCGCGCCATCGGTGCAGGGCCCGTCGGCGATGACCTGCCCGATCTCGACCCGCTCGCCCTCGGCCACGATCGGCTTCTGGTTGATGCAGGTGCCCTGGTTGCTGCGCCGGAACTTGTGCAGCCGATACGTACGGCGGGCGCCGTCGTCGTGCATGACGGTGATGTAGTCGGCCGACAGCTCCTCGACGACACCGGCCTGCTCGGCGGTGATGACATCGCCGGCGTCGACCGCGGCGCGGTGCTCCATACCGGTGCCGACCAGCGGCGCCTCGCTGCGCAGCAGCGGGACGGACTGGCGCATCATGTTGGCGCCCATCAGCGCACGGTTGGCGTCGTCGTGCTCCAGGAACGGGATCATCGCGGTGGCCACCGACACCATCTGGCGGGGGCTGACGTCCATGTAGTCGACGCCCTCGGGCGCGATGTAGTCGACCTCGCCACCCTTGCGGCGTACCAGCACACGCGCCTCGGAGAACGAACCGTCCGCCGACACGGGGGAGTTGGCCTGCGCGACGACGTGCTTGTCCTCCTCGTCCGCGGTGAGGTAGTCGACCTCGTCGGTCACCCGGCCGGCATCGACGCGGCGGTACGGCGTCTCCATGAAGCCGTACGGGTTGACCCGGGCGAAGGTTGCCAGTGAGCCGATCAGGCCGATGTTGGGGCCTTCGGGTGTCTCGATCGGGCACATCCGGCCGTAGTGGCTGGGGTGCACGTCGCGGACCTCGAAGCCGGCCCGCTCACGCGACAGACCACCCGGGCCGAGCGCGGACAGCCGGCGCTTGTGGGTCAGGCCGGACAGCGGGTTGGTCTGGTCCATGAACTGGCTGAGCTGGCTGGTGCCGAAGAACTCCTTGATGGAGGCGACGACCGGTCGGATGTTGATCAGCGTCTGCGGCGTGATCGCCTCAACGTCCTGCGTCGTCATCCGCTCCCGGACGACCCGCTCCATCCGGGCCAGGCCCAGGCGGATCTGGTTCTGGATCAGCTCGCCGACGGTACGCAGGCGCCGGTTGCCCAGGTGGTCGATGTCGTCGGTCTCGTAGCCCTGCTCACCGGCGTGCAGGCGTACGACGTAGTCGATCGTCGCCAGGATGTCGTCCTCGGTGAGCACACCCTGGTCGACGGGCAGCGCGAGCTGCAGCTTCTTGTTGGCCTTGTAACGGCCGACCTTGGCCAGGTCGTAGCGCTTGGCGTTGAAAAACAAGTTGTCGAGCAGCGTCTGGGCGGACTCGCGGGTCGGCGGCTCGCCCGGACGCAGCTTGCGGTAGATGTCGATCAGGGCATCGTCCTGCCCGGTGGTGTGATCCTTCTCCAGCGTCATCCGCATCGACTCGAAGTCGCCGTAGCGCTCCAGGATGCGGGCGTCGTCCCACCCCAAGGCCTTGAGCAGCACGGTGACGGGCTGCTTGCGCTTGCGGTCGATGCGCACGCCCACGGAGTCGCGCTTGTCGATCTCGAACTCCAGCCAGGCACCCCGGCTTGGGATGATCTTGCAGGAGTAGGTGTCCTTGTCCGTCGTCTTGTCGATCTGCTTGTCGAAGTAGACGCCCGGCGACCGGACCAGCTGTGACACCACGACGCGCTCGGTGCCGTTGATGACGAACGTGCCCTTGTCGGTCATCACCGGGAAGTCGCCCATGAAGACGGTCTGGGACTTGATCTCACCGGTGGTGTTGTTGGTGAACTCGGCGGTGACGAATAGCGGCGCCGCGTACGTCATGTCCTTGTCCTTGCACTCCTCCACGGAGTACTTGGTGGGCTCGAAGCGGTGGTCGCGAAAGCTCAGGGACATCGAGCCGGAGAAGTCCTCAATCGGGGAGATCTCCTCGAAGATCTCTTCCAGGCCGGAGGACGTCGAGGTGTCCGCCCGACCGGCATCGAGGGCCTCCTGGACCCGGACGGTCCATGCGGCATTGCCGACCAGCCAGTCGAACGACGTGGTCTGCAGGTGCAATAGGTTGGGAACCTCAAGAGGCTCCCGGATCTTGGCGAAGGACAGGCGCGGGGTAGTGCGACGAGCAGCCAACAGGGGGTTCCTTCCAACGGCAGCGGG
>JAYVYM010000205.1:0-4179 GCA_043784245.1 Frankiales bacterium | reverse complement strand
CGTCCTCGTCGTCGCCGCGGTGGACCGCCGGGTCAAGGCCGTCGTCAGCCAGGTCCCGCTGGTGAGCGGACACGACAACCTGCGGGCGCTGGTCCGCGCCGACTTCATCGCCGGTTTTCGCGAGATGTTCGACGCCGACCGGCTGGCCCGCTTCAACGGCGAGCCGCCGGCGATGGTCCCCGTCGTCGCCGAGGATCCGCTCGCGGCGGCAGCGCTGCCGACGGCCGACTCCTGGCAGTGGTTCACCGAGACCGGCAAGAACCGCGCCCCGTCGTGGAAGAACGAGTGCACGCTGCGCAGCGTGGAGATGTTCACCGAGTACGAGCCGGTCACCTACCTGCCCTACATCAGCCCGACCCCGCTGCTCATGCTGCCGGCGCTCGGTGACCACCTGACGCCGTCGGAGCTCGCCATCGCGGCCTTCGATCGTGCCCACGAGCCCAAGAAGCTGGTGATCCTGCCCGGCGGTCACTTCGACGCGTATGTGAAGGGCGCGGCGATCTCCCAGGCCGCCGCCCGCGACTGGTTTGTCCAGCACCTCGCGCCCTGACCCGAACCCCGTGGCCGGCTGTGGCAGTCCCAGACGGTTGGCTGTGGCGGCCAGCGATCGGGCTTGGCATCATCGGCCTGGTGCCGGCACTGCTGGGGACCATCCAGGGAGGTGTCGTCCCCGGCGGTGTCGCGGCCATCGTCCACAACAGGAGCCAGCTTGACGGCATCCAGACCTACATCGATGACGCCCGTGTCAAACTCCCCACCACCTCCGAGGTACGCAACAGCGTGCCCGGCCAGTAACCGACAGGTGGCACACGCATGGCCGCAGAACCAGCACCGCTTGATCAGGCTGTCGGACGCACCAGCCACCAGGAGACGGGTGGTGAGCGGAGCAGCACACGGACCCCGACAGTCCTGTGGACCGCAGTCAGCCTGATGTGTCTCGGTGTTGTCATCGTCGGGTTCGGCGTTGTCCTCCTCGGCCAGCACCGTCCGATCGCGCTGTGGTGCTTCGGGGCCGGCGTCGTCCTCGGACTCATCGGCGGCGCTCTTTCGCTGCGCAACGGGATCATGTCCAACGTGGAGTGACGCGCTCGGCGACGACCGCTACGTGATAGGCCGCTCGGCGGGGCCGACATGCAAACCGGAGGAACGGCCGACGCTGGGCCGAGCCTGACCAGCTCAGGCTCTGACGGCGCCGAAAACACTCTGCCCTGGGGATCTTTTGGGGCCGGCGGTCGGATTCGAACCGACGGCCTACCGATTACAAGTCGGTTGCGCTACCGGGCTGCGCCACGCCGGCCGGACGTACGGGGCAAGCCTAGTGTGGCGAAGCGGGTGGACCTGCTGCCGATGGGTAGGGCGAGCCTTGCTGGCGGCTCTGCCCAACCCCCCCTGCGGCAGGGCCGTCGGCGCCACTGAAGTCGCAGCCCGCGTCGGCGACAGCGTGATCCCGCAGGTGGCGCGTATAGCGCCCGGATGCATTCCGCGGAGCTCACCAGAGCCCGCCGTGGTGCCTGAACCCGGCTACGCAGAGGTGACGCGGATGGCCGCCGGCTCGGTTCAATCGGTGCGGACGTCCCCGACGATCTCCGCCCATATGGCGACCCTGGGATCAGGCGGTACGACGACGCCGGGCAACCTCGGCGAGTGCCACAGCGGCAGCGATGCCGGCGTTGAGCGACTCGCTGCCCGCGGCCATCGGGATGGACACCCTCATGTCGCACGACGCGGCAACCAGCCGGCCCAGACCGGCGCCCTCACTGCCCACCACCAGAACCAGCGGAGCCGTGGCCAGCTCCCAGTCGTCCAGGGCCGTGTCGCCGTCGGCAGCCAGGCCCGTGACGAACAGCCCGGCCTCGCGGTACTCCTTCAGGGTGCGCGAAAGGTTGGTACAGCGCGCCACCGGCAGCCGTGCAGCGGCTCCGGCGGACGTCCGCCATGCCGATGCGGTCATCCCCGCGGCCCGCCGTTCCGGCACGAGCACGCCCTGTGCTCCGAAGGCGGCAGCCGAGCGAACGACGGCGCCGAGGTTGCGCGGGTCGGTGACGCCGTCGAGCGCAACCAGCAGCGGCGCGGGGTGGGACAGCGCCCTGGCCAGCAGGTCGTCGGGGTGCAGATAGGTGTAGGCCGGCACCTGCAGCGCGATGCCCTGATGCAGCGCCCCACCAGTCATCTTGTCCATCTGCGGCCGGGTCATCTCCAGCAGCGCCACGCCAGCCCGGCCGGCCAGGGCAATCGCCTCGGTCATCCGCTCGTCGGTGGAGGTGCCGAGGGCGACGTAGAGCGCGGTGGCCGGAACGTGGGCGCGTAGCGCCTCGACGACCGGGTTGCGGCCGACGACTGTCTCGGCAGAGTCGTCGCCGGTGCGCCGCGGCCCGCGCCCTGCGCCGGCCGGCCGGCCGGCTGCAGGCGACGACGGTGCCCGCTTGGCCGCGGCAACGGCCTTCCTGGCGGCGGGGTGGTGCGGGCGCTCCACGGCGGCCGGGGTCGGACCGCGGCCCTCCAGGCGCCGCTTGCCCTGGCCGCCCGAGCCGACGGCCGCACCCTTGCGGTGCGAGCCGTCCTTGCCCGCCCGGCCGCCCTGGCCCCCCTTGGCGATGCCTGCGCGCGGCTTTCCCGTCATGTGCCCACCCGCCAGCGGACACCGTCGGCGGTGTCTTCCAGCACCACGCCGGCGGCGGAGAGGCGGTCGCGGAGCGCGTCGGCCTGCGCCCAGTCCTTACGCGCCCGCGCGTCGGCCCGGGCCTCGACGGCCAACGCCACCAGCGCGTCGACGACTGGCCGCAGCTCACCGCCCGAGGACGCCGGCCACTGCGACACCGGGTCGAGCGCAAGCACCCGCAGCATCCGGCGTACGACGGCAAGCTGCGCGGCCAGCGCGGGCAGGTCCTTTGCTGCGAGCAGCGCGTTCCCGGCGCGGACGCCCGCGTGCACGACCGCGAGGGCCTGCGGCACCGCCAAGTCGTCGTCCAGGGCGGCGGCGAACTCCTCCCAGCCGGCCTTGGCGAGCGACTCGTCGGCGACGCTGTCGCCGACCGCGTCGGTCGCGTTGCGCACGAAGGTCTCGACCCGGCCGTACGCCGCCTCGGCTTCGGTCAGCGTCGAGGCGGCCCACTCCAGCGGGGAGCGGTAGTGGCCGGCGCCGAGGGCATAGCGCAGCACCTGCGGGCGGGTCCTCGCGAGGACCTCGTCGACCCCGGTGGCTGCGCCGCGGCTCTTGCTCATCTTCTCGCCGCCGGTCGTCACCAGGCCGTGGTGCAGCCATCGTCGGGCGAAGCCGTGCCCGGCGCAGGTCGACTGCGCGACCTCGTTCTCGTGGTGCGGGAAGAGCAGGTCGACTCCGCCGGCGTGCAGGTCGAACTGCTCACCGAGGTAGGCCACCGCCATCGCCGAGCACTCGATGTGCCAGCCGGGGCGTCCCGGGCCCCATGGTGAGGGCCAGCTCGGCTCGCCGGGCTTGGCGGCCTTCCACAGCGCGAAGTCGAGCGGGTCGCGCTTGCTGCCCGTATGCCCGTGCGGCACGGCCTTCTGCGATGCGCGCAGGGAGTCCGGCGACTGCCCGGACAGCGCGCCATAGGTCGGGACGCTGCGCACCGACAGGTAGACGTCGCCACCCGAGGCGTACGCATGGCCGCGCTCGACGATGAGGCCGACGAGGGCGATGATGGCCGGGATACTGCCGGTGACCCGCGGCGTCGCGGTGGGTGGCAGCACCTGCACGGCGTCGTACGCGTGCTCAAAAGCCCGCTCCTGCCGGGTGGCCAACGCCCACCACGGCTCGTCGTCGTGTGCCGCGTCATGGATGATCTTGTCGTCGACGTCGGTGACGTTGCGGACCCAGGTGACGTCGACACCGTTCTCGCGCAGCCAGCGGTGCAGCACGTCGAGGACGACGGCGCTGCGCAGGTGACCGACGTGCGGAGCGGCCTGGACGGTGGGACCGCAGACGTACACGCCGGCCCTTCCGGGCACCAGGGGCGAGAACGGCCGCACCTGCCGGGTCGCGGTGTCGTACAGGCGCAGGCTCACCGTGCCGAGGCTACCGGCGGCTGCCGGGCGCGACGGGCACAGAGGGACGCGCCAGCGTCAGCGGCGTACGACCAGCGCGGTGGCGACCGCGGCGAGGCCCTGCCCGCGGCCGGTCAGCCCCAGGCCGTCGGTTGTCGTGGCGCTCACCGAGAC
>JAYVYM010000204.1:0-2806 GCA_043784245.1 Frankiales bacterium | reverse complement strand
ACCTGAACACGTACTTTTCGCCGAGAACCCGCGGTCGAGGGCCGCACCTTCGTAGAGGTCGGCGGGCGTGCGTTGAGCGTCTTGTCTTCCCGACGCCTGACCGCTCAGCTGGAGACCAGTCCCGTCCGACCGAGACCTCGCGTCACGGCGGCAGGACTATCGCGCGCAAGCCATCCGTCGCGACACGGGACGAGCGCGTCATCGCTGCCTCTTGTCTGCCGGGAGCAGGCGTGGCGGCCACGGCGTTGTCTCCGACAGGTCCGGCGGAGCACACGAGCCACGTGAGCTGCTTCGAAGCCCCAAGCGGACCAGGGCTTCGGCAAGGACGACGGCCGTGGCAACGCCGTCGACCACCGGTACTCCGACCTGCGCGGACACCTGCTGAGATAGACCTGCCATGCCTCCGCAGCCGAGCACGACAACCTCGGCGCCGTCGACCTCGACCGCGGCTGTGGCGGCCGAGATGATCACGGCTTCGGTCATCGTCGGGTCGGCGTCCAGCTGCCGGGTCGACAGGCCGACCGAACGGAGCGAGGCGCAGCGACTGCGAAGGCCGTTGAGCAGCAGGCGGTCCTCCACCTGAGCTGCCGACCGTGGCAGGGTGGTCACGATCGAGAAGGTTCGGCCCAGCATCATCGCGACGTGCACCGCGGCCTCCGCGATGTCGACGACAGGAACCTCCAGCAGCTCCTGGAGGGCCTCCCGACCGTGCTCTCCGAAACCGGCCAGCACGACCGCATCGAAGGGTGCGGTGTACGCGGTGACGGCGGCCATGACCGCGACCGCTGCGAGCAGGCTCTGGGTGTTGCTGTCCACTCCGGTAGACCCGAATTCCGGTGTCACGCCGACGATCTCGGTGCCGGGATCCGCCGTACGGCGGCCAGCTGCGACCATCGCGTCGGTGGCGGCGGTACTCGTGTTGACGTTGACGAGCAGGATCTTCATCGCGACAGGATCCGTCCGTCAGTATCGCCGTCCGTGTATGCCTTGCCGCGTAACCAGGTCGCGCGCACGTTGCCGGTCAGCTGCCAGCCGTCGTACGGCGTACCGCGCTGGCGGTGCGCGAGGTCCGCGGGTACGACGACGACCTGGTCGTCGGGGGCCAGGACGACCAGGTCGGCGTCGGCGCCCACCGTGATCCGGCCCTTGCGGGGGAGCCTTGCCAGGTCAGCGGGTGCCTGCGCCATCCAGCGGGCCAGGTCCAGCAGGCTGTGTCCCCGGCTCCGTGCTGCGGTCCACATGACGGGCAGGCGGAGCTGGAGTGACGACACGCCCGGGGCGTCCAGAACGAAGTCGCCCGTGGCCTTGGTGCCCGGTGCGCACGGGGAGTGGTCGGAGACGACGAGGTCGAGGACGCCGTCGGCCAACGCCTGCCACAGCACGTCTGCCTCCGCGGCCCCCCGGACAGCCGGCAGCGCCTTCACCCGGGTGTCGCCGTCACCGATGGTCTCGGCAGGTCGGACCAGGTAGTGCGGGCAGGTTTCTGCCGTGACGCGCAACCCCTCCCGGCGCGCTGCACGCAGGAGCTCCACCGCTCCTGCGCTGGACACGTGTACGACGTGCGCCCGTCCTCCGACGCGACGGACCGCGTCAATGACCGCGGCCACCGCGGCGGTTTCGATCGTAGCCGGGCGGCTGGCGAGGTAGGTCGCGTAGCTCGGGGCCGGTGAGCGCAACGGCAGGGCGTGGGTCTCGTCCTCCGCGTGGACGAGCAGCGGCAACCCGGTCGGGACCAGCTGCCTGAGCGCGGCCGTGAGCTCGACCGGGCTGAGCGGCAGGAACTCCTGGCAGCCGCTGGGAGCCAGGAAGGCTTTGAAGCCCAGCACGCCGGCGAGCTGCAGCTCCACCATGCCGGCCATGCCGGGGACCGCACCACCCCACAGGCCGACGTCGATACCGCAGCGGCCGCGCAACGCACGCTGTTTAGCCTCGAGGCTGGCCAGGTCGACCGTCACAGGTAAGCCGTCCAGTGGCATGTCCACCACCGTCGTGGTGCCGCCCAGTGCGGCCGCCCGGGTGCCGCTCTCGACACCCTCCCAACCGGGTCGTCCCGATTCCTGCAGGTGGACGTGGGTGTCCACCATTCCTGGCATCAGGACCTCATCATCGGCCAGCTGCACCGTCCTGACGGCCCGCGGGGCATCCCGTAACTCGGTGACGGCGACGATCCGGCCACCCGCAACGGCCACCGCGGCAGGCCCTTCACCGGTAGGGGTGATCACGCGGTCCGCGAGCAGCACCGTGTCGCAGCGCGTCACAGCAGGAGCCGGGCGAGTGCCGGGTCAGCATCGGTCATGGCTGTCGTCGTGCGGTACGGGCGGCCGGCCAGCGTCGCGGCCGACAGCCCGACCTCGCGGGCGTGACTGTCCGGAAGGGCGTTCAGCCAGGCGATAGCGGCCTGTGCCCGTGCTTGCCAGCTGACCGGTCCCACGATGCGCAGCCGGGCGAGCCCCCCGTCGGGGTGCGCGTCCAGGCGGACGTGGCTGGCGACGTTGCCCTCGACGCGGAAGCGGTGCCGGGTGTCTGGCTGCAACTGGGTGAGCGGCAGGAGCGGCATCCACCGTGGGTCGTCCAGCGACGGCACGGTGAGGGAGTGCAGCGTCCACAGGGCACAGGCGGAGGACGCGTTGTGGACGAAGTGCGTCGTGTCCACCTCGACCATCCTGGGCAGGCCGGCCAGCCCCAGCCGGACCACCGCAGCGTCGTGCCCGGGGCTTCGCCGGCGACGGGTCTCCCAGCCCTCACCCATCGTCCGTGGCCGGTCGGGCCGGAGCAAGGCGTCGGCGTCGGAGTAGAAGGCGTCGGT
>JAYVYM010000203.1:0-5189 GCA_043784245.1 Frankiales bacterium | reverse complement strand
GGCCCGGTCCTGACGTGGACCCGGTCGCCCTTGTCCGGCCAGTCGTGGAGGACCAACTCGACGTGCTCGAGACCGAAGAGGTCGGCGGCCCGGTCGAGCACGGTCGACGCGGTCATCAGCTCATCAAGGGTGTGAATCGGCTCCGCAGCATGCTGCAGCCGCGTGAGCGCATCAGAGGTGGTGGCTCGGAGTAGTCGGGACTTCTGACTACGAGCCACGGCAATCAGCACGAAGGGGCTTGCCACCGCAAGCTCCCAGCGCCGGCCGGCGATCGCGCCGAGCACCCCGCCAACGATGGCCAGGTTGATGGCAAGGGCGATCAAAGAGGTGGCAATGTAGTCGCCCAGGGTGGCAAACAGGCCCTCCCCGGTCACCGCCCCGACGACTGCGGCGACCGCCACCTCGTTCAGCGCGGCGACAGTGAGGGAGGCAGCCGCCAGGGCAATGGCGTTCTGTAGCAGCGATGGCCCCGCCAGCATCGCCTGAACCTCCGCTGCTGCGTACGCCGGCCCGCTCACTGCTGCCATGTTGAACAGGACACGGGTCATCGGGCGTTGCAGCCGCAACTCCCGAAGGCACACGACGAGCGTTGCCACCACCACGACGCTGGGACCGGGCTGCACGGCCAGGCTCAAGATCATGGCCGCGTCCGCGAACGCAGCTACCTGAATTCGGCGGTTGCCTACCTGGAGAGGCGCCTGCAGGCAGAGCGCGGGTACGAGCAGGGCGACTTGCAGCAGCACGGCGCGAACATTCAGGTCAGACGTAGCGGCCAGCTCCGACACAGCAAGGGCGAACGCCGTCCCTCCCAGGGCGTAAGCCACAGCCAGCCGGCGACGCACGGCTCTGCTGGTCCGCGGACTGGACCCGGGGCGGGTCATGTCGGCCCTCCTGGGTCGTCGGCAGCGTGTGGCTGTGAGGTCATGTCGACGGGCGAGCCCCAGTCGGCGATGGGCCGTTCGAGTGGCGGTTACCTGTCGTCACCAGGTTCGAAGCCCGCGCACCCACCCATCCGGGTGGTCCTCTCGCCCGCCGGTCAAGACCGGCCTGCCGACAGCCGACATGCAAGAGGCCGGCGGTGGTGTGGAGACACCGACCGCCGGCCTCGTAGGCAAGACTGTCAAACCATGTGAGGCTGCGCCGTCGACTTAGTGGGCAGACGACGCGGCACCAGCTACCAGCTCTTGTTACGCATTTCGGACTCCCTCCGGTCTTCGGACCGGTGGGGGCATTGCCCGCCGTGGTCGCTGCTGGTAGCCGAACGGTAGCGATCCGAAGCCGTTCGCAGCAGCACTTCGGCATGTTCCGCTGGGCCGACTGGCGGTAATACCGGGGCGAACCATGTCCAAACGGGCGCCTGCGGGCCATCTTTCACCCGAATGGTCTAGTGGTGGCCTTCACCCCCCTCACCCGCAAGCCCAGCGACGACTCACGACCCCGTGCCCGGGGGCGA
The DNA here is from genome assembly GCA_043784245.1 of Frankiales bacterium. Lineage (GTDB taxonomy): Bacteria > Actinomycetota > Actinomycetes > Mycobacteriales > SCTD01 > JAYVYM01. The sequence goes on along the minus strand of JAYVYM010000203.1, from coordinate 3,736 downwards.
CGCACTCACCTGGAGCGCAGGCGCGAACCGGTGAGCCGGGCGGTGCCCGCCAGCAGGACGAGCCCGATGACCCCGACGACCCCGACCGCGACGGCGGGGGCGACCACAGCGGTGAGCGCCCCGACGACCGTGATGCCGAACCCCTGACCGGCCGTCACCCCGGCCGCGGCGACGGAGAACGCCCGGCCGCGGTGCGGACCCTCGACGGCCTGTACGAAGGCGACCCTGGCCAGCAGGCTGAAGCTCACGCCGACCCCTGACAGCCACACCAGAGCCAGCACGACCGGCAGCACCGGGTTCGTCAGGCACACGGCCAGCGGGACGATGGACAGGACCGCCAGCGGCAGGAGCAGTCGCTCGGCGCGGGCGTCTGAGACCCGGCCGACGAAGAGCAGACCAAAGACGCTACCCAGTGGGGCGGCCGCAAACAGCAGGCCGATCCCGATGGGTCCGGCGCCGAGACCGATCGCCCACGGGGTCGCCACGGCCTCCGGAGCCACGACGCACGACACGCCCACCCAGGTCAGCAGCATCGGACGCCGGCCCCGCGACGAGCTGGCCGCGCGCCAGCCGACGGCCGCGTCCTGCACCGACTGTGCAGCATGCCGACGAACCGCCGCCACGACGCCGGCAAGGCCACGGATGCGAGCAGCAGGCTGACCGGCCAGCGCGTCCGCCGCGATCCCGGCGACGAGCAGCAGCCGGACGACGGCCGCCGAGCCCAGGAAGCTCGCCGCATCGAGCAACAGCGCCGACTGCGGCGACAGGACGACCAGGAGCGCGCCGGCCAGGGCGAAGCCGACCACCTGCCCGGACTGGTCCAGAGCCTCGTCGACGCCGGTGCCGAGCCGGTAGCCGCGGTCGTCGAGCAGCACGTCGCGCATCAGCGGCGCTCTCGCCGCGGTCCACGGCGCCTCGGCCGTCCCGGCCAGCAGGACCAGCCCGAGCAGCACCGGCAGCGACAGGCCCGGCAGGGCCATGCAGGCAAACAGCACCGCGCGTATCAGGTCCGCCAGGACCAGCACCCGACGCCGGGGAAACCGGTCAGCCAAGCCACCCAGCAGCGGACCGGCCACGATCGCGGGCAGGAACGATGCCGCGTACGTGGCAGCGGAAAGCACCCCGCTCCCGGTGCGCTGGAACACCAGCACCGTCAGCGCGACGCGCGCCAGCTGGTCACCGATCATCGAGACGAGCCGGCTGACGAGCAGCCCCACGTACGGCCGCGAGCGCAGTAGGTCGCGATACCCTTCGACCGGCCTGATCGACCCGGCAGTTACCCCCGTCACGGCGCCCACGGTAGGGGGATCGTCACGGGACTCGCTCACTTGAGCGGCGGTCCGCCTGTTGCGTGACAGGCTGAGACGCCCGGATACCACCCGGAACAGGCGGCACATGGACGTTCCAACTCATTTCGTGGCGACCGGTGACGCCGTGCGGGACCTGTTGGCCCTGCATGGTGCGGCCGACCTCGTCACCGCCACCACGGACGGCCTGCAGGCTTCGCTGCTCCCCTTCCTGTACGAGCCGACCATTGGCAAGCACGGCAGCCTGTACGGCCACCTCGCGCGCGCCAACGGCCAGTGGCGCTCGCCGGCGCGCGGCGAGGCCCTGGTTATCGTGCGGGGCCCCGACGCATACATCACGCCGACCTGGTACGCCTCGACCGCCGAGCACGGGCGGGTCGTTCCCACCTGGAACTACCTGACCGCCCACGTGTACGGCCAACTCGTGGTCCACGACGACCTGGCCTGGGTGGACGACGTTGTACGCCGGCTGACCCGCAAGCACGAGGCGGGCGAGGCGCAGCCGTGGGACGTCGACGATGCGCCAGCCGGGTACGTCGCCGGTCAGCTACGTGCGGTCGTCGGCGTCGAGATCGTGATCACCCGCGTCGAGGCGAAGGCCAAGCTGAGCCAGAACCGGCCGTTGGCCGACGTCGAGGGTGTCATTGCCGGCTTGCACGCCCGCGGTGACCTGGCCGGCGCCGAAGCGGTACGGGCGGCCGCTCCGGTCAGCCGGTGAGGCGGGCGGCCACGAGGGCGTACGCCTTGTCCGACGTCACAGAGCCAGCGGTCGCGGGGCAGTCAGGGCAAGGACGTCGGCGACCGTCCGGGCCGGTGGCAGGTCGAGCCCGGCCCGCAGCTCATCGGCACCTGACCCGAGGTCGCTGCTGTCCATCAGCAGGGCGGTGCGGTTCTGCCGGGCGAACCGCGGGCTGACCGGCCCCAGGGTCCCGAACGCCCGCAGCATCGACCTCGGGAGGTGTCGCGGGGGAAGGCCCCGCCCGACCTGGACGGCAGCGGCCAGCTCGTTCATGGTCAGCCGCTTGCCGCCGATCTCGAGAACCTGACCGCGCAGCGCGCTGTCGGTGGCCGCCCGGACGACCACCGCCGCGACGTCTATCGCTGACACGAACGCGATGGGTTGCTCGCCGCGGCCGAATACCAGCGGCCGGCCGGCCTTGCCTGCGGTCTGCCGCAGAATCCCTAGCCACGTCTCCAGGAACGCCGCTGCGCGGACCACGGTCCACGGCGTCCCGCAGCGGCGCAGCTCCTGCTCGGCCGCGTACTTGGCCCGGAACAGCTCGGACCGGCTGTCCGGCGCGGCGCCCAGGACCGAGACCATGACCACCTCCGCGCCGGTCGCTCGGGCCGCCGTCATGAGGTGGGTGTTGCCGCGGTGGTCAACAGCGGCCGGCCCGGCGCCCCGCCCACCGAGGAACCCGTGGACGGCCGACACCAGCACCGACGCGCCGGCGACCACCGGCTCGAGCTCCTCGGGATGGCGTACGTCCGCAGCCTGGATGTCCACCTCTGCCGGGAGCAGTCCCGCAGCCCGGTCGGCGTCCCTGACCAGGACCCGGACGGACTCGCCGCGCGCCACGAGGTCGGCGACGACGAGCCGGCCCAGCAGCCCGCTGCCACCCGCGACGACGATCATGAGGGGGCGTCGGCGTGCACCTGGGCGCGTAGCGCCGCGCCGACGTCCGAGCTCTCCTCGTCGACGGGCTCGAGGTAGAACCGCGCAGAACAGGCGCGGTCGCCCTCCAGCCCAAAGATGATCACACCACGCATCAGGTGGTACGTACCGTCGTGTCGGGTGCCTGCCAGCTGCCATTCCGACCACACCGCGGCATCACTGCTCACCCACTTGAGCACCGTGGCCTGGATGTCTGGCACAAAGCCGAAGATCTGCTGCCAGTTGCTCCGGACCTGCTCGCGCCCGGTGAACGCGCGCGCCGGGTGCACCGGGGTCTGGTTGCTGTAGTCCTCGGTGAAGCACGCCACGAGCGCGTCGAGATCATGTGAGTTGGTGGCCGCCTCGAGCGCGGTCAGGAACGCACGTGCGCTGTCAGTCATGGATCCTCATCTGTTACAGTTACATGTATCCGATACCGGAGCATGGACCGGAAGGTGGGGGACGTCAAGCGTTCCTATGACGCCCGCAGCCGCCAGGCGCAGGCCGAGCGGACCCGCGAGCTCCTCCTCGACGCCGCCCGTGGCTTGCTGCTGACCGACGGGTACGCGGCCACCACGATGGCCCGGGTGGCCCGCGCGTGCGACGTATCGGTCGAGTCGGTCTACAAGCGGTTCGGCGGGAAGCCCGGCCTGGTCCGGGCCGTCGTGGACAGAGCGCTTGCCGGTGAGGGACGCACCCCGGCGGAGCAGCGCTCCGACGCGCTGAGCGCCACGGATCCCGAGGTGCTGTTCCGCGGATGGGCACAGCTCACCGC
>JAYVYM010000202.1:0-3907 GCA_043784245.1 Frankiales bacterium | reverse complement strand
TGCGTCTCCCGGCCGATCCGCAGGGGGACGACGAACAGCCCTGCCGCGAGCAGGAGCGGCAGCACCGCCCACACCGGCAGTCGGACGGCCGCGGCCGTCGGCGCTCCTACCCACGGCAGGACCAGCAGTGCACCGGAGACACCGAGCGCGCAGGCCAGGGCAAGGACCCGGCGGGTGCTCGCGCTGCCCATCACATCACTCGTCCTCGGCACCAGCGGCGACCGACTTGAGCCGCTTGGTCCATCTTATTTTCAGGGATGCGCAACGGGCCCGCCGACTACCCCCAGGCGCGGCCATCCGGGTTGGCGGTGCCCGCCCCGCCCCACGCGCGTCCGTCGGTGGTCGCAGTGCCCGCGCCGCCCCATGCGCGGCCGTCGATAGAGACAACCGTCCCGATCTTGGGGCCGCCCCATGCGCGGCCGGCGGGGGCGGCGGAAGCGTGCACCGCGAGAACGGCGGTGGTCAGTGTGAGAGCGACGAATGCGGCCGAGACGATTCGCTGTCCGGTGCGCTTGGCTGGAGTCGATGAGGTCATACCTGCTCCTCGGCCGCTGTCCGGACGGCCTGCACCACCTATTTGGGGGAGATTGGTCCCCCAGGTAGGCGGGGCGTCAGGGCACTTCCGGGGTGACGGGCGCTGGCCCGTGTCCCGGCTGGCTGCGTTCGGGGCTGCCCGACAGCTGCGGGTAGTCAGCAACCTCGGTGCGGGCTGGGTCGGGCTCGACCGGCTTGGGCGCCTCGACGGTATCGGTCGCGTTGATGGCGGGGGCACCGGACATCGCGGGCTGCTGCGCGGGCACCACCAGCGAGCGGGCCAGGATCTGGCTGACGTCCAGGACCTGCACACCGTCCCTGGCCTCGCCGGACTGCTGCTTGGCCGTGACGGCGTCGGACAACATCACCATGCAGAACGGGCAGGCCGTCGAGATCAGGTCGGGGTCGAGCCCGAGCGCCTCGTCGGTGCGCTCCACGTTGATGTGCTTGCCAATCTTCTCCTCCATCCACATCCGGGCACCACCGGCGCCGCAGCAGAAGCCGCGCTCCTTGCAGCGCGGCATCTCCTGTGAGAACAGCCCGGGGATGGCAGCCAGTACCTCGCGCGGCGGGGTGTAGACGCGGTTGTGCCGGCCCAGGTAGCACGGGTCGTGGTAGGTCACCTTCTCGTCGACGGCGGTCACCGGCACGAGGCGCCCGGTCTCGACGAGCTCGGCGAGCAACTGGGTGTGGTGGATGACCTCGTAGTGACCGCCCACCTGGCTGTACTCGTTGGCCAGGGTGTTGAAGCAGTGCGGGCAGGTGGCGACGATCTTGCGCACACCGGCCTCGTTGAGCGTCTCGACGTTCTGCGCCGCGAGCATCTGGAAGACGAACTCGTTACCCAGGCGCCGGGCCGGGTCGCCGGTGCAGGACTCGCCGGCGCCCAGGATCGCGAACTCGACGCCGGCGGTGTGCATCAGCTCGGCGAAGGCCCGGGTGACCTTCTTGCTCCGGTCTTCCAGCGCCCCTGCGCAGCCCACCCAGAACAGGTACTCGACGTCGTCGGGAACGGTGTCGGTGATGCGCCGGACCTCGAAGGGCAGGCCCGAGGTCCAGTCCTCGCGGTCCTTGTTGTTCAGCCCCCACGGGTTGCCCTTGTTCTCCAGGTTGCGCAGCATCACGCCGGCCTCGCTGGGGAACGCGCTCTCGATGAGCACCTGGTAGCGGCGCATGTCCAGGATGTGGTCGACGTGCTCGATGTCGACCGGGCACTGCTCGACGCAGGCCCCGCAGGTGGTGCAGCTCCACAGCACGTCGGGGTCGATGACCCCGCCCTGTTCGGCGGTGCCGACCAGCGGCCGGACGGCCTGGTCGGGCGAGCTGCCCATGACTCGCTCGTAGCCCGACTCGGAAACATGGTTGCCGGCGTCGTGGAAGTTCGGGACGTGGTCCTCCGGGGCAGTCCGGCTGCCCAGGATGTACGGCGCCTTGGCGAACAAGTGGTCGCGCAGGTTCATGATCAGCAGTTTGGGACTGAGCGGCTTGCCGGTGTTCCACGCCGGGCACTGGCTCTGACACCGGCCGCACTCGGTGCAGGTCGCCATGTCCAGCATCGCCGTCCACGAGAAGTCCTCGACCTTGGCGACCCCGAAGGTGTCGACATCGGGGTCGGCCTCCTCCAGCTCGAGGATCTTGCCGCCGCTCATCATCGGCTGCAGACCGCCGAGCGCCGTGCGGTCCGGGATGCGCTTGGTCAGAACGTTCAGCGGGGCGGTGAAGATGTGCAGGTGCTTGGAGTACGTCACCAGCACCAGGAACCCGAAGACGACGGCAATCTGCCCGATCACCATCACGTCCTCGATGCGCCGGTTCGCTGTCAGGCCGAGCGGGTGCAGGGCCCGCGAGATGACGTACGAGAAGAACGGTGCGTGCGGGCTGCCCTGCCATGGTGAGACGCCGGTGTTGAGCTGCGCCGCACGGATCCCGAACAGCGTGACGACGACCAGGAAGATCAGGCCGAGCACCGCCCAGGCGGCACCGGTGTGTGAGCCGTAGAACCGCGAGTCGCGCTGCTTGGTGGCCGGGTTGCTGAGCAGCCGGAGGACACCGAAGGTGATGATCCCCAGCATCACGGCCACGCCGAAGAAGTCCTCCAGGAAGCCCAGCGCGGCACTGTGTCCGATGAACGGGATGGCGAAGTCCTCCTGGAACAGCGCCCCGATCGCTTCGATGATCGTGAACGTGAGGATGATGAACCCCCAGAACACGAAGAAGTGCGCCAGTCCCGGCACGCTCCACTGGAGCAGCTTCTTCTGCCCGAACACCTCGGTGAGCTGGGCCACGAGCCGCCGTGGAGCGTTGTCCAGCCGGCCGGGGCTCGGTTGCCCGGCGGAGACCAACCGGTAGAGGAAGAACACCCGTCGGCCGGCAACGGCCAGGGCCACCACCATGATCAGTGGGCCGAGCACGAGGCGCACGAACATGTGCGTGTCCACAGGTCCTCCTGGTACGAGGTGACCGCCCCGGGCAGAGGCGGAAAGGCGCGGAGCCTACCGTCGCGGGCGCCCGCGGCTACCGGCCGGTAATAGCCTTCTCAGTGTGCGGTGCTGACGCCCGCTCCGCACCGCGGAGGTGCCGCTGTCAGCGTCGTCATAGGGCTAGGTGCAGCGCACCTACGGCGGCCCGCACCAGCAGCAGGGTGAGCGGCCCGGCGAGCAGCAGCGCCAGCAGGAGCGCGAGCGCTCGAATGATCCCGTTGGGTGCACCCGACCGGTTGCGCATCCCCCTCAGCACCTACATACCGTCGCACGTGTGTCAGCGAGCAGAAATCATGAGCCGACCAGGCTCAGGGGTGAGTGGACAAGGCCGCCGAGTCCGACTATCCTGAGCGCAAGGCACTCAACTCGTACTGCACCCACAGGGAGACGTCTTCATGGCACGAGCGGTCGGCATCGACCTCGGCACCACCAACTCCTGCGTCGCTGTCCTGGAAGGTGGCGAGCCGACGGTCATCGCCAATGCCGAGGGCGCGCGCACCACCCCCTCGATCGTGGCGTTCGCCAAGAACGGCGAGGTCCTCGTCGGCGAGGTCGCCAAACGGCAGGCGGTCACCAACGTCGACCGCACGATCCGCTCGGTGAAGCGCCACATGGGCACCGACTGGAAGCAGTCCCTGGACGGCAAGGACTTCACACCGCAGCAGATCAGCGCGTTCGTGCTGCAGAAGCTCAAGCGCGACGCGGAGGCCTACCTGGGCGAGCCGGTCACCGACGCCGTCGTCACCGTGCCGGCGTATTTCTCCGACCACGAGCGCCAGGCCACCAAGGAGGCCGGCGAGATCGCCGGGCTCAACGTGCTACGCATCGTCAACGAGCCGACCGCGGCTGCGCTCGCGTACGGGCTCGACAAGGGGGAGAAGGAGCAGACGATC
>JAYVYM010000201.1:0-3030 GCA_043784245.1 Frankiales bacterium | reverse complement strand
GATGCGCTCGCCGGCCCGCAATCGCGCCGCCTGCCGCTCGACCTCCGAGCGCACGGCCCGCTCGACTGAGCGCAGCGAGTTGACGTTCTTGGTCTCCGACCGGGTGCCCCACCCCTGCCCCGGCAGGTTCAGCGACACGTTGACGTCGCAGCGCATCGAGCCCCTGCTCCATCCGCACGTCACTGACGTCCAGGCCGCGCAGCAGGTCGCGCAGCTCGGTGACGTACGCCTTCGCGATCTCGGCCGGCCGCGCGCCGGTGCCCACCACCGGCTTGGTGACGATCTCGACCAGCGGGATCCCCGCGCGGTTGTAGTCGACGAGCGAGTGCGACGCCCCCTGGATGCGGCCGGTCGCCCCCCCGACGTGCAGCGACTTGCCGGTGTCCTCCTCCAGGTGCACCCGCTCGATCGGGATGCGCACGGTCTGCGGGACACCGTCCTCGGCAGGCACCTCGACGTCGAGCCAGCCCTCGGTGCACAGCGGCTCGTCGTACTGCGAGGTCTGGAAGTTCTTCGGCATGTCCGGGTAGAAGTAGTTCTTACGGGCGAAGCGGCACCAGGTGGCGATCTCGCAGTGCAGCGCCAGACCGATCCGGATCGTCGACTCGATCGCCTTGGCGTTGACCACGGGCAGCGCGCCGGGCAGGCCGAGACAGACCGGGCAGGTCTGGGTGTTGGGCTCGGCCCCGAAGGTGGTGTCGCACCCGCAGAACATCTTGCTCGCGGTGCCCAGCTCGACGTGCGTCTCGAGGCCGATGACCGGCTCGAACTCGGCCAGCGCCTCGGCGTACGGCACGCTCACGCAGCCAACAGCGCTGCGAGGCGGTCGAGCGAGCGGGTCATGCCGCTCCTGGTCAGTCCGCGCAGCGGCCAGACGACCGGCTTGACGGCCTCCTGCGAGATGTCCCAGGTCTCGCGCACCAGCGTGCCGCCCTCGACCGGCTCGAGCTCGTAGCGCCAGATCCGGCCACCGATGAACGGCCGCGCCCAGCTCTGCACCGGACGGGGCTGCCACGCGATCAGCCGGTCGGGCTCGAACTCGACGACCTCATTGACCATCGTGTACGGCACGCCGGCGCGCATCGACATGGTGAAGGTGTCGCCCTTGGCCAGCCGGCGCGAGCCACCGACGGCAGCCCGCAGGGTGCCCGAGCCGTCGAACTCGCGGTGCCGGCTGGGGTCGGCCAGCAGCGCGAACACCGCGCTCGGCGGCGCCGCGACGACGCGTTCGACGCTGGTGGTATCGGGGACGAGCGGCATCTAGGACTCCCAAGTCAGGGGTGGGATGGGCGCCGGGCGGGCGGCCTCGAAGGCGGCCCCCACCAGGTAGAGCAGGTCGTCGCGCATGGTCGGGGCCATGATCTGCAGGCCGACCGGGAGCCCCTCGGACAGCCCGCAGGGCACCGACATCGCCGGGCCGCCGTACAGGTTGGCCGGGATGGTCGCCAGGTCCTGGCGATACATCGCGAGCGGGTCGGCGAGCTTGGCGCCGAGCGGGAAGGCCACCGTGGGCGCGGCCGGGCTGACCAGCACGTCGGCCTGTTCGAAGGCAGCCGCGAAATCACGCGTGATCAGCGTACGGACCTTCTGGGCCTGGCCGTAGTAGGCGTCGTAGTAGCCGCTGGACAGCGCATAGGTGCCCAGGATGATGCGCCGCTTGACCTCGTCGCCGAACCCGGCGTCGCGGGTCAGCGACATCACCTCCTCCAGCCCCCGGTCGCCGTCGTCGCCGATCCGCAGGCCGTAGCGCACGCTGTCGAAGCGGGCCAGGTTGCTGGATGCCTCGCTCGGCGCGATCAGGTAGTACGCCGGCAGCGCGTACGCGAAGTGCGGGCAGCTGACCTCGGTGACGGTGGCCCCGAGCTCGCGCAGCAGCGCTACCGCCTCGTCGAAGCGCGCCTGCACGCCAGGCTCGTAGCCCTCGCCGGAGAGCTCGGTGACAACTGCGATCCGCAGCCCCGTCACGTCGGCCCGTCGGGCAGCCGCGACGACCGGGGGCACCGGTGCATCGATGCTGGTCGAGTCGCGGGGGTCATGACCAGCGATCGTCGCGTGCAGCAGCGCGGCGTCCAGCACGGTGCGGGCGCATGGGCCGGCCTGGTCCAGGCTGCTGGAGAACGCCACCAGCCCGTAGCGGGAGACCCCGCCGTAGGTCGGTTTGACGCCGATCGTGCCGGTGACCGCAGCCGGCTGTCGGATCGAGCCACCGGTGTCGGTACCGACCGCCAGCGGCGCCTGGTAGGACGCGACGGCGGCCGCCGACCCGCCGCCGCTGCCACCGGGGATGCGGGCCAGGTCCCACGGGTTGTGCGTCGGGCCGTACGCGCTGTGCTCGGTGCTCGAACCCATCGCGAACTCATCCATGTTGGTCTTGCCGAGCACCACGACGCCGGCGGCCTTGAGCCGGGCGGTGACGGTGGCGTCGTACGGCGGCCGCCAGCCCTCGAGGATCCGGCTGCCCACCGTGGTCGGCACACCCTTCGTACACAGCACGTCCTTCAGGGCCAGCGGGACACCGGCCAACGGCCCGCTGAGCTCCCCCGCATCGACCCGGGCCGCTTGGGCGAGTGCGCCCTCGGTGTCGACGTGCAGGAAGGCGTGCACCCGGTCGTCGATGGCGTCGATCCGGGCCAGGTGGGCACGGGCGACCTCGACCGCGCTGAGCTCGCCGGCCGCGATCGCGGCGGCGGTCTCATGCGCGGTGAGGCGGGTCAACTCCGTCACGAAGGGTCGTCCAGGATGCGGGGCACCCGGAACCGGCCGTCCTGGGCGTCCGGCGCCATCGCCAGCACCTGCTCGCGCGGCAGCGACGGCATGACGACGTCGGGGCGCGTGACGTTCTCCACCGGCACCGCGTGCGTCGTGGGCGGTACGTCGGCGGCGTCGGTGACCTCGCCGATCGCGGCCACCGCGCCGAGGATGACGTCGAGCTGTGCCACCAGGTCGTCGAGCTCGCTGTCGGCCAGGGCGAGCCGGGACAGCCGGGCCAGGTGCGCCACGTGCTCGCGCGTGATGCCCACCTGCGCACCT
>JAYVYM010000200.1:0-3157 GCA_043784245.1 Frankiales bacterium | reverse complement strand
CAGGGCCATGCTCGGTTTTGGTCGGGGCGAGACCAGAGCTCAGGTCGGCGCGCCGCCACGCGAGCGCGCAGACCGCGCGAAGGGCGTCGTCGCCGATGCCGTCGACCACCACGCGCTCGTCTCGCAGGCCAGCCCTCGCGATGCCGCAGGCGGCCATCGACAGTGTCGCGTCGACGGTGACCGGCGCCTGCGGTCTCAGCAGACCGCGCAGGTCGGCCGACACAAAAGTCGGCCGGCTCCCGCGGGGCGCGGCCAACAGCTCCTCGAGGCCCGTCACGCCGGTGAGTACCAGCAGGCTGTCGGCCCCGCCGCGTACCGCACCCAGCACGTCGGTGTCGAGGCGGTCACCGACCACCAGGGGTCGCTCGGCGCCCACCCGGTCGACCGCCTCACGGTGCAGCTCGGGCTCGGGTTTGCCCACCACAACCGGCCGCTGTCCGGTTGCTGCGATGAGCGCGGCGACCATCGCGCCGTTGCCCGGCAGCAACCCGCGGGGGCTGGGGTAGGTGGCATCGGCGTTGCCTGCGACCCACATCGCCCCGCGGCGCAGGGCGAGCGCCGCCTCGGACAGCTCGCGCCACCCGGTATCGGGTGACAGCCCCTGCAGAACGGCCGCCGGACCCTCGTCCGCCGACCGGACGGGTCGCAGCCCACCGGCCCGCACCTCGTCACAAAGATCATCGGTGCCGAGGACGAGTACCGCGCTCCCGGCCGGCAGGCGGGCCGCGAGCCAGCGAACCGCAGCCTGCGCGCTCGTGACGACGTCAGCTGCTGTCGCCGGGATGCCGAGCTCGCTGAGGTGCCTGGCGACCGTGGCGGGCCGTCGTGAGGCGTTGTTGGTGACGAACGCGGCCCGCAGTCCGAAGGCTCGCGCCGCTGCCACGCTGTCGGCGGCATGCGGTACGGAATCGCCGGCGACGTACAGCACGCCGTCGAGGTCGTACAGCGCCGCGTCGTACGCCAAGGCCAGCGGCTGCGCGCAGCTGCCGAGACCGTCGCCCCGGCTCAGCGCCGGGATGCGGTCAGGGCCGCCCTGGCACCGCGCAGCGCAGTGCCGTAGTAGTTGATGTCGGGCCGCATCGCCGCCGCCAGCGCCAGGTGCTCGACAGCGGCTGCCAGGTCCCCGAGCTTGGTGGCGGCCAGGCCCAGGCCGAACTGCGAGTAGTCGTCGGCCGGGTCGATCGCCACGATCCACTCGAAGTTGGCCCTGGCCTGGTCGTACATCCCGGTGTCGAATTGCGCACGGGCCAGCGCCTCACGCACCATCCGCGACTCGGGCTCGGCCCCCGAGGTGTGCGTGAGCAGCTGCACCGCGGCATTGGCGTCGCCGCTCGCCAGCAGGTCGAGCCCGCGGATGTACCAGTCGTAGAGCTCCCCACCGGGAGTGACATCAGGCGGCGGCGGCGGGAGGTCTGAGAATGGCCGCGGCTTCTCCTGTTCGGGGGCACGCGGGTCGTACCGGGGGTCATAGCGGCCATCTGCCACGCGCACTCCTCCAGCTCATCGTCGGTCGGGGCCGGCCCGCTCGGCCGCCTAGCATGCGTGGATGCCTGCTGGAGCCTCGCCTGACCTCGATCCCGTCGCGCCGGTCTCTCGACCGGCGGTAACTCCTCCCGCTCCTGCCCGTCCGACGAGCCTGCAGCTGTCGCCGTTCCGGGCCCTGCGCTACGCCGCCGCCGCCGACCTGTCCACGCTGACCTCCCCGCCGTACGACGTCATCGACGCCGACGGGGTGGCCGCGCTCGAGGCGGCGAACGAGCACAACGTTGTACGTCTCATCCTCCCACGGGCGACAACGGCCGAGGGCCAGGACCGCTACGCGCGCGCAGCAGCCACCCTGCGGGCATGGCGCAGGGAGCGCGTTCTGGTACCGGACGACGACCCGGCGCTGTACGTCTACGAGCAGGCCGCGCCCGACGGCCACGTGCAGCGCGGCCTGCTCGGCGCGCTGACGCTCAGCCCGCCCGATGACGGCATCGTCCTGCCGCACGAGAACACGATGGCCGGGCCGGTCAGCGACCGCCTCGCGCTCTACACCGCAGTCGACGCCGACCTCGAGCCGATCTTCCTGCTCTACGACGGGGGTGGCGCTGCCAGCCGGGCGGTGGCGGACGCCGACCGGCTCGCGCCACTGGTGGACCAGCAGCTGCCCGACGGCCTGCGGCACCGGCTGTGGGCCCTGACCGACCCGGCGCTGCTGGCCGAGATCGCCGCCGATCTCGCGCCGCGCCGCGCCGTCATCGCCGACGGGCATCATCGGTATGCGACCTACCTCCAGCGACAGTCCCAGCGGCACAGCGCCGGTGACGGCCCGGGGCCCTGGGACGGCGGGCTCACCTTCCTGGTCGACGCTCGGGCCTTTGGGCCGCAGGTGCACGCCATCCACCGCGTGATCCCCGGGCACGACGCCGCCGACCTGGCCTACCGCGCTGCCCGCGGCGCTGTGGTTCACGAGCTTGATGGCAACGACCTCGCGGACGCCCTGACGGCGCTCGCGAAGGCCGGCACCACCGGGCCTGCGTTCCTGCTGGTCAGCGGCGACGGCGGCGCGATACGCCTGCTCACCGACCTCGATCCCGAGCAGGTCGCGCGCGCGCTGCCAGCGGAGCGCTCGGCCGCCTGGCGCTCGCTGGACGTCAGCGTCCTGCACAGCTACGTCGTGGCAGCCCTGTGGGAGCTCGAGGACGACGTCGACACCGTCACCTACGAGCACGACGTGGCAGCCGCGATCGAGGCCGCGGCCCGCACCGGTGGCACCGCCGTGCTTCTCAACCCAACCCCCGTGGACGGCGTCGTGCGGGTCGCTGCGGGCGGTGAGCGGATGCCCCGCAAGTCGACCCTGTTCACCCCCAAGCCGCGGACCGGCCTGGTGCTGCGCGACCACCGGGACGCCTGACCGCGGCTGACCGTCACCTCGACCAGCCTGACCTCGACCGGGCCCGCACCCTGCCCGCCGTCGCGGAGCACCCCGCAGCCCGCGGACACGGGCTCCTCAGCGTGCGGCTCGGCTGAGGCGCTTGACAGTCGAGACCTCGACCTCGCACCGACTCACCGCCCCGGCGCCCGCCCGCCAGAACCGGCGACGTAGGGCCCCAGCGATCGAGACGACATCTCCGGCCACGAGCCCGCGCGCTGTACGCCGCGGACCTGCCTCCCA
>JAYVYM010000199.1:0-2634 GCA_043784245.1 Frankiales bacterium | reverse complement strand
GAAGCTCACCCAGGTCGCGATCGACCAGAGCCTCACCCTGATCGCGTTCGAGGCGATGAACCATTGGAACCCCGACGGCTCATTCGGCCTCCATGTGTTCCACAAGAACAATGAGCTCGCCGGCTACTGCTCGGTGCTGCACGCCATGCAGATCGCCGGCGTCACGGGCGACTACGGCCGACGACCTCGCGCCGTCGTGATCGGCTTCGGTGCCACCGCGCGGGGCGCCGTCGCCATGCTCAACGCGCTTGGTGTGCACGACGTCGACGTCCTGACGCACCGGGAGGTTGTGGCGGTCGCCGCGCCCGTCCACTCCGTGCACATGGTCCATTTCGACAGTGACACCACCACTGCGGTGAGCTGCGTGGTCACCCCGAGCGGCACGGTGCCGATCGCCTCGTTCCTCGCCGGGCACGACATCATCGTCAACTGCGTGCTCCAGAACCCAGATGCCCCGCTGATGTTCCTGACCGACGATGACGTCGCCACGCTCGCGCCCGGCACGCTCATCGTCGACGTCTCCTGCGACGAGGGCATGGGCTTCAGCTGGGCGCGACCGACCAGCTTCGACAACCCCACCTTCAGCGTCGGTGACGGCGTTCTCTACTACGGCGTCGACCACAGCCCGTCGTACCTTTGGAACGCCGCTACCTGGGAGATCGGCCAGGCACTCCTACCGTTCCTCGCCACCGTCGTCGCTGGGCCGGACGCGTGGGAAGGGAACGCGACCATCTCGCGCGCCATCGGGATTCGAGACGGGGTGATCCAGAACCCCGCCATCCTGTCGTTCCAGGGTCGGTCACCCGAACACCCGCACAGGCCGATGGCAACATAGACGCCGTACCTGTTGTCACCGGGTGTCTGACGTCGCTGGGCGCCACACCGACGCCGACGGGCAGGGGTTGCGTTGGGGGGTCGAGTCGATCTGCTCCCAGCTCACCGAGCTGGGCTGCACGATCGCCCCCGCGACCTACTACGAGCACCGGTCCCGCAGGCCCTGCGCGCAGGAGCAGCGGGGCGCGGATCTCAAGCCGCTGATCACCAAGGTGCACGACGGGGATTTGGGACAGTGCGGTGTCGATGCAGGCGATCAACAGATCGACGACTGAGCGTGTGAGATCAAGGAGCCTGAGCGGGAAGCGGGAGCTCAGGCAGGCCCACGAGATCCTGCCGGCGGCGTCGAGTTTCGTCGCGCCAGGAGCTCGACCGCTGCCTTCCCTGGTCGTAGTGCTGACCGCCGGTGTCCGGCCAACTGTTGTCGTGGTCGAGAGATCTGCAGAGGTGCTCAACCAGTTTGGCTGCCGCGGTCTCCTGGAGTGGCTACTACGCCGACCGCACCCGCCGGTGACACTGCCGGTGTTCCAGTGTCACGTCGCCACCAGGTGCTTTTGTGGGGTTGGCGGTTGGGGTGGCGGTGGCCGACTCGATGTCTCGGTCGGTGTGCCGTCGTGCGCGGTCGCGTAGTGCGAGATGTGGTCACGCTTGGTGGCGACCAGTTGCCCGCGGGAGCGTGGCCTGGTACTGCTCGCCTCCGCTCCGATCAGCACCTGCCAAGCAGAACGAGGCCGCGGTACCGGTGGTGCGCCCTCGTCGCGTCGGCGGACTGCACTTGTACCGCTAGGCGTAGCCGAGCGGGTCGGTCGGATGCTCGTCGAGTCTGCGGTCGGCACGCCGTGTGCAGTGCCGCTCCCGCTCGGTCGGTGAAGGCGATCTCAGCACCGGCACCCGACCCTGGTACTCCCTCTGGGCCGGTGGGAGTGCGACGCGCCCACCACCTACTCCGGTCGCTGGTGACCCGGAGCGGTCGGCCGCGCTCACCCCAGACCGTATGCCCGACCCCGCTGTCCAACCTCGGATTGACTCAGCGGCCCCGCTTGGTGGTGAGGTCCCGCCGGTAGCCCGGGTGCCGGGGGGGCTCCATCCCGCCGACTTCGGCGGGTTGGATGCGTTCGGGTTGGCTCTGGTCCTCCAGCCGCCGTCCCGCTTGTCCGACATCCACTCTGTGACCATGCCCGAGCCCGCGCTGTCGAGTGGCCGCCGTTCGCTGGTCCGGCGGGGCTGGGGCCGGTACGACATGGAACTCGACCCCCTCGCGGTGCTGCTGCGCGGGCGCTACCCCAACCGGGCCGAGCTCGCCCGGGCGTCCGGCCTGTCCTACCAGACGCTCCGGACCTACACCGACGGGCGCTGGACCGCCGGACGGCTCCCGCCCGTGCAGGTGCTCTCCGGCCTCAGCCAGGCCGTCGACCCGGGCGAGCTGCACGTCGCGGTCCGGCAGGCGATGCTCGCCGCGCCGATGACGACCTCGGGCCGCCGGCCCTGACCTGGGGGCAGCGGGTCGTGCTCGAAGCGCTCCGCGGGTTCGACGACGAGCTGCTCGTCGCGGTCGCACCGCACGTGCAGGAGCTGGTGGCCGGGTGGCCACCGGTGCGGCACTAGGGCGGGCACCCGGGACAACTGTCTGTCCTGCCGGTCCGGGGGAGGAGGGCCTGGGACGAGCTGTTCATGCAGGGTTGCTCGTGCGTCAACGGGGGCGGTGACGCCGCGCCGCGCCGACGGCATCGCGAGTCTGGCTGTGCGGGGGCGCCGGCAACGGCCGCTGTGCCCTCGCCGGGCCGCCGGCCTTCCGGGTCA
>JAYVYM010000198.1:0-2578 GCA_043784245.1 Frankiales bacterium | reverse complement strand
CGACCTGCTGGCTTCGCGACGTGTCCGGCGCCTGGGGGTTGTCGTCAACGGGCGGTCGGCGCTTGTCCTACCCGCTGCGGTCGCCGGGTACAGCCTGGCTTTCACAGCCGGTGCTGCCATGCTCGGCCCCTTCTGACGAAACGATCCAGGAGGCACGCCAATGCCTTCACCTTCATCATTTCGGTGAGTTTCCATGGCGCCCTGCGGGCGCGTCGGCTCCGCGCAGCACCTGACGGCGACGTTGTGGGGACGAGCCGGCCTGTAAGCCGGGTTCTGTACCAGCCCCGAAGGGCCCGTGACGGCCATCCATCTAGGGCCACCGTTGCCGGTGGCCTCGTGCGGTCCACCCCCGAGCTCGGGCGGGCAGCCCTCAGGCGCTCGGGCAGGAGAGCCGGAGCCCTCCCTCTTGACCTTGCTCCGGGTGGGGTTTGCCGAGCCGTCCGGGTCACCCCGGACGCTGGTGCGCTCTTACCGCACCGTTTCACCCTTACCGGCGAGCCGCCCGAAGGCTGCTCTCCGGCGGTCTGTTTTCTGTGGCACTTTCCCGCGGGTCACCCCGGGTCGGTGTTACCGATCACCCTGCCCTATGGAGCCCGGACTTTCCTCGACCCGACCCACCCGCAGGCGGGGCGCGCCGCGACCGTCCGGCCGACTCGTCCCGACTCCACGGTACGCGCCGCTACCCGGTCAGGTGATGGGTGTCGTTCAGGCTCCGGACGACGGCCGGCCCGTCGCTGTACCAGTCGACCTCGGACAGACAGGCCAGGTCCAGGTGCATCCGGTAGAGCGCGCTCGGTGGCGCATCGAGCGCGAAGCGCAGCAGCGTCTTGATCGGCGTCACGTGGCTCACCACGATCAGACGCTGACCGCCGTACGTCGCAAGCACCCGGTCCCGCGCCTGGCGTACGCGGGTCGCGGTGGCGTCAAAGCTCTCACCGAACGGCGGCGCGACGGCGGTGTCGGCCAGCCAGGCGGCCAGCTCCTGCGGCCACTTCTGCTGCACCTCGCCGAAGGTGTAGCCCTCCCAGTCGCCGAAGTCGGTCTCGCGCAGGCCCGGCTCGACGACCAGCTCGACACCGGCAGCGCGCGCCACCAGCTCGGCGGTCTCGCGCGCCCGGCGCACCGGGCTCGTGACGACGACCCGGGCCTGCGCCGAGGCAAGTCTGGCTGCGGCCGCCGCCGCTTGGTCTCGGCCCACCTCGGTCAGCGGCTGGTCGCCGACGCCTGAGAAGCGCTTGTCCACGCTGAGCACCGTCTGACCGTGCCTCAGCAGCACGGTCGTGGTGGGCGGCCCGGCGGTGGCCTGCCAACCGGAGCGCCGGCTCGAGGTCGAGGGCGCCGGCGTCGCAGCTGCAGCCAGGAACGTATCGGCCGCGTCGGCTGGGCCGCTGTCACCGCCGGGCCGCCAGACGTCGCCGCGCCCGGCGGCGTCCATCGCCTCGTTGGCGAGCCGGTCGGCGTGCTTGTTCTGCTCGCGAGGCACCCAGGTGAAGCGCACCCTGGGCAGCTGGCGCACCAGCTCGGACGCCTGCTTCGCGAGTGGCTTCATCGCCGGGTGCTTGACCTGCCAGCGGCCGCTCATCTGCTCCACGATCAGCTTGGAGTCCATCCGCACCTCGACCTCGGCCGGCGCCAGCGCGATGCTGGCCTGCAGGCCGGCGATGAGACCGCCGTACTCGGCGACGTTGTTGGTCGCGCTGCCGATGCCGGCGGCGCGCTCGGCCAACACCTCCCCGGTGACGGCGTCGCGGACGACCGCGCCGTAACCGGCCGGGCCGGGGTTGCCGCGCGAACCGCCGTCGACCTCGACGACGACCCGGCGCCCTGCCGTCACAGGCCGGACTCCGCCGTACGTACCAAGATCCGGGTGCACTCCTCGTGACGAAGCACCTCGTCGGACGGGGCGGCGCGGATCTCGGCCTTCTCGTTGCCCATCAGATCCAGCCGGCAGCCGTCGCAGCGTCCGCGGGTGATCGCCGCCGCACCGACGCCGCCCTCGGCCATCCGAATCTTGTCGTAGAGCCCGCGCAGGTCGGCGGGCAGCTCGCCGGCCACGACGACACGCTCGTCGGTGCTGCGGGCCTGCTCGTCGTCGATCTGCTGCCAGGCCGCGTCCCGGGCCTGTTCCGCGGCGGCCCGGGCCGTCAGGCGCTCGTCGCGTTCGACGAGCAGCTGGTCGAGCACGACCTGGACCGCTTCGGCCTTCTCCATGACCTCCAGCTCGCGGTCCTCCAGCTCGTTCTGCCGTCGCAGCAGGGAGACGTTCTCGTGCTGCAGCTCCTCCAGCTGCTTGGACTGCGTGACAGCGCCGGACGCCAGATGGTCGTCGTTGCGGGCCTTGCGGGTGCGTACCTGGGTGATCTCGTCCTCGTACTTCCTGGTCTCGCGCGCCAGGTCGCCCGCCTCGGTCTCGGCGCGTACGACGTCGTCGCGGCTGCCGTCCACGAGGCGGTCGAGGCGCTCCATCTCGGCCAGCTCGGGAAGCGTGCGCCGCCGGTGCGCGAGCCGGGCGAGCCCGCTGTCGAGCGCCTGCAGGTCGAGCAGTCGGAGCTGGGCGAACGGGTCGGCCTTCACGCGC
>JAYVYM010000197.1:0-2885 GCA_043784245.1 Frankiales bacterium | reverse complement strand
TCGTACGCTGCACGAGGTCACCCGGCAGGCTGCCGCCGCTGGAGGCGATGATCCGCAGCGAGGACGTGTCGAAGCGCGACGGGTCGGCGTTCAGCAGCTTGTCGAGCAGCACCGGGACCACGACCAGGGTGGTCGCGCGGTACTCCTGCACCGCCGCAAGCACAGCCTCGGCATCGAAGGCGCGGTGCAGCACGACCGTCGACCCCAACACCATGGCCAGGTTCAGGTGGCCCAGGCCCCAGGCGTGGAACACCGGGCTCGCGATCACCGTGGCCTCACGCGCCCGCAGCGGGAGCAGTGACAGCGCCGCCACGGCGTCCTCGGCGCTCGCTCCGCTCCGTGCCGCCCCGCGCGGTGCACCCGTCGTACCGCTGGTCATGATCACCTGCCGCGCGCTGCGCCGCACCCGCCGGGGCGCACCCGGACCGGGGGCGGCGGCCAGCTGCCCGAGCTCCTCGGTGGTGACGCGCTGCCGGCCCACCGCGTCGAGCTCCGCGTCGTGCACGCACAGCCGGGCTCCCTCCCGGTCCAGCACCTGCTGAAGCAGGCCGAGCGAGGTGCCGGTGCCCAGGTACAGCACGTCAGCGCCGCACTTGGCGAGTGCCACCGCGGTCTCGACGAAGCCGCGACCGTTGCGGGCAAGCAGGCCGACCGCGTCGCCCTCGCGCACGCCGCGCGCCACGAGCTCACCGGCTATCCGGTCGGTGCGCCGGTCGATGTCGCGAAAGCTCAGGCTGCCCTCGTCGTCGACCAGCGCCAGCCGGTCCGGGTGTCGCGCCGCCCCGGCGGCATAGCCGGTGGCCGGGGTGATCCGCCAGCGCGCCAGCGCCAGGCCCATCCCCAGCAGCCGGTCGGGCCGCGGGGGCGCCAGCAGCCCGGAGCGGACGAGCACCCGGGCACCACCGACATCCAGCACGTCACCAACCTGCCACGGCCGTCGGCACGGTGTGCCGCCGGGACGACGCTGTGGTGATGACGGTCCTGCAGGTACCCGCGCGCGCTGACTGGCTCGCCGACGGGTTGACGGCGTGGCCCGGATGCCCTGCGCTCGCGCTGCGCGGCCCGCCGGCACAGGGGGCTCCCTAGTCGCCTCGCGTTTCCCGGGCCCTGACCGGGACATCTTTGCCGTGACCCTCGGAGGACGCATGAGTGACCAGGAACCGCAGCCAGAGATACCGCCGTCGGCCCCGGCCGGCATTCCGGGAGGACGGTCGCCGAGCAGTGCCACCTCCCCGGGGAACTCACCCGCGATCAGCCTGCCCGCACAGGACCTCTCGGCGCGCGACACGTCGGACGGTCAGCCGCGGACGCAGGTGCCAGGTCAGCCGCCCGGCACCTCCGACAGTCCGGTGCCCTCTCCCGGTGACGTGCCCGGTGCGTCGCTGCCCGGTGTCGCCGCAGGACAGGGAGCGAGCCCCGCCGACGGGATCCACCTCGGGGACAAGGCGCCAGGGGCGTCATCGAGCACGGTGTCGCCCGGCTCGCTGGTTTCCCTCGGCACACCAGGGCATCCCGACGGCGAGGTCGACACCCGGACCCGATAACCGGCATCAGCCCCAGGGCAGCTGGACCTGCAGGCGCTCGGCCACGTCCAGGACGCGCGAGTCGGCGCCCGGTGGCCCGAGGACCTGCAGCCCGACCGGTAGGCCGTCAATGTCCACCCCGACCGGCACCGCGCAGGCCGGGAGCCCACACAGATTCGCCAGGACCGTCAAGGGCAGGACGGCGTCGCGGAGCGGGCCGAGCGCGGATCTGGTCGGCGCAGCCGTCGTCGGTGGGCCGCAGCCGGCGACCGGCAGGAACAGGACATCCACGTCACCGAACAGGTCGGTGATCCGGGCCCGCAGCTGCTCGCGGAGCGACTGCGCCGCGGCAAGCCGGTCCGGGTCGGCCCGGTCGGCTGCCTCGAGGAAGCTGCGGACGTCCGGCCCGTACGCGTCGGCGTGCGCCGGCCAACGCCCGCTGGCTCGATGCCAGGCCAGCGCCTCGCCGGCCTGCACGCCGAGATAGACCTCGACCAGCCGGTCGGCAGGCGGCAGCGCGACGTCGCGCACCCCGATGCCGCATGAGGAGGCGCGCTCGACGGCCTGCTCGAACAGCACGCCGACGTCCGGGGTGGTGTCCAGTGCGCGCGCCACCCCGGCCCGCAGCCCGGCGACCGGTGCCCGTGCCTCGAGCCGGACGTCTCCCAACACGCTCAGCCAGAGCCGCGCGTCGGCCACTGTCCGGACCAGCGCTCCACCGTGGTCCAGGCTCGGCGCAAGCGGCGTGCAGCCCGCCAGCGGCACTGCCCCGAAGGTCGGCTTGTGACCGACGAGCCCGCACCAGGCGGCCGGCAGCCGGATCGAGGCGCCGGTGTCGGTGCCGAGCGCGAGCGGGACGATGCCGGCGGCGACCGCGGCGGCCGACCCACCGCTGGACCCGCCGGGCACCCGGCCGGTGTCCCAGGGGTTGCGGGTGCCGCCGAGCTTGAGGTGCTGGGTTGTCAGGCCCCAGGCGTACTCGTGCGTGCGGGTCCGGCCGAGCACCACGGCGCCGGCGGCCCGCAGTCGGGCGACCGCCGCCCCGTCCTCGGTCGCTGCCGGGCCGGCCGGGACCAGCGAGCCGGCCCGGGTGATCTGCCCAGCGACGTCGAACAGGTCCTTCACCGCGACGGGCACCCCACGCAACGGCCCGTCGGGCGGGTTGCGGGCGACGGCGAGAGCCGCCGACGCATCGACGTGCACGAAGGCGTGGACGTCGACGTCGCAGGCCTCGAGCCGGGTCAGCGCCTGCTCGACGAGGGTCAACGGGTCGGTGCGGCCGGCTCGAACGTCGGCGGCCAGCTCGCCTGCGGACGGGGCCGCGACCGCATGCTTCACCAGCAACGGGTCCACCCCCGCCAC
>JAYVYM010000196.1:0-4959 GCA_043784245.1 Frankiales bacterium | reverse complement strand
ACGCCGAGCGCGGCCCCCCCGATCCGGCGCCCGACCATGCCCAGGCCGACCGGGTCGCCACCGCCGAGCTGCAGCGGGGTACCCCAGCGCCCCGCCCGGTCGCGGCCCTCGACGAGCAACAGCGCGAGCCAGCCGGCCGCGCCCAGGACGAAGGGCAGCCAGCCCAGGCCGCCGGGCAGCACCGCCGACGGCACGGCGAACAGCGCCAGCAGCGGCAGACCGGCGGCCGCGGGGCGGTGCAGCAGGCTCGCCGTGGCGTCCACGGCGACGGCCACGAGCCCGACGCCTCCCACGGCGAGCAGCACCAGGCCGGGCGTGGGCGGTGCCGGCGGCCCGTACTGGGACAGATCAGTGCCCGCCGCGTCGAACAGCCCGCGGAACGCGGCCACGGTGTCTGCGCCCGGGAGCACGACATGGTGCAGCGAGGACGCCGCGAAGACCGCGACCAGATACGCCCCGAGCGCCAGCGTCGTCAGGACGGGCTGCAGGACCCCGGGCAGCTGCAGCCGTCGGGCCAGGGCCGCGGCGAGCGCGACGACCAGGACAGCGCCGAGCATCCGCGGCATCCAGGTCACGGCGTCGAAGACCGGCTCGAGCGCCGAAGCGGCGAGCAGCACCGCCACGGCGGAGGCGACGGACAGCCGGTCGCGGATATTCACGCCGGCACCTGCGAGGCGGCGCTCGATCGCCCGGGTGCCGACAGCAGGTCGTCGGCCCGTTCGGTGACCGGCGTGCCGCCCGTCGCCGGAGCGCTGCCACGGCCGCCGGCGCCGGTCCACAACGCAGCCAGGCCGGTGTCGTGCTCGGCACGCAGCACGCGCCAGCCGCTGCTCAGCAGGGTGCCGGCCAGGTCCGTGCTGCCGGTCGCCCGTCGGGCTGCCCAGGTCGCGGTGTCCAGCAGGACGGCGGTACAGCCGATCGAGCCGGAGCGCAGCCGGGCCACCCGTTGGGCGTCGGTCGGGTCGCAGGTCCCCAGGACAGCGACGAGCACCCCGTCGACGCCGCGCCGCAGCCGCCGGACGGCGGGCTCCAGATCCCGGCCGGCACCGAGCTCGAGGTCCGCCAGCAGGTCGAGCAGCAGGCCCTCGGACATGGGTACGCCCGGCGGGACGAGCAGGGCGTCGTCGTCGGTCAGCAGCGTGAGGGCATAGCCGGCTCTGAGCAGCGCGACGCCGATGCTCGCGACGGCGCTCACGGCCCACTCGAACGACGAGTCGGGCCCGTCGCCCCGATGTGCGCGGTCGCGGGTGTCCAGCAGCAGCGTGGCCCGGCTCTGGTAGGGCTGCTCCTCGCGGCGCACCATCAGCTCGCCGACCCGGGCCGTCGAGCGCCAGTGCACCTTGCGCAGGTCGTCGCCGTGCCGGTACTCGCGGGTGCTGACGTCGTCCGTGCCCGCCGAGGCGGTCGCGCGGCTCGCGGTCTCACCACCACCCGCCCAGTCGCCGCCCAGCGGCACCGGGGGCAGCGCGACGACGACGGGTGTCACGACGAGCTCGTCGCTGCTGGCGAAGGCCCGCGCCAGCTCGCACAGCCCGAACGGGTCGGCCATCCGCACGGCGAGCGGACCGATCTGGAAGCGTCCACGGGCGGCGGAGCCGACGGCGTACGTCACGTCGCGCACCCCCTTCGGCTCGACCCGGTCGAGCACGAAGCGCGGGCGGCTGCCGAGCGCGTACGGCAGCGCGTCCTCCATCCGCAGCACGCCGCTGGGCAGCCGGCTGACGTTGGACAGGCGCAGCCGCACGTCCGTGGTCCGGCCGACCTCGACCCGGGCGGGGTCAAGGCTCCGGGTGCAGGCCAGCCGGTAGCGGGTTCGCGCCACGACGGCGACGGCGGCGACCGGGAGCGCGAGCAGGAACACCGCCGCGCGCAGCAGGTCGCGCTGACCGAGCAGCAGCGCGCAGATCGCCAGCGCGGTGCCCGCCGACAGCAGGCAGCGGCCCCGTGTCGTGAGTCCGGAGACCGCGGCACGCAGATCCTTCACGCGCGCCCGTCGGGGACCGGGACGCGGTGCAGGAGGTCGGCGACGACGGCCTCCGGGCTGCGCCGCTTGACCTGCGCCTCGGCCGTCGGCAGCAGCCGGTGGGCGAGCACGGCGCCCGCGAGCGACTGCACGTCGTCGGGCAGCACATAGTCGCGCCCCTCGAGCGCGGCCTGCGCCCTGGCGGCCCGAACCAGCTGCAGCGTCGAGCGCGGCGAGGCGCCGAGCCGCAGGTCCGGGGAGCGCCGCGTCGCGGTGGCGAGGTCGACGACGTAGCGCTTGACGGCCTCGGCGACGTGCACACCGCGGACGACCTCGATGAGCTTGCGTACCTCGAGCGCGTCGGCGACCGGCTCAAGGTCCTCGAGCGGATCGGCGCCGCCGTGGGTCTCCAGCATGTCGATCTCGGCCGTGGGGGAGGGGTAGCCCATCGACACCCTTGCGGTGAAGCGGTCGCGCTGCGCCTCGGGCAACGGGTAGGTGCCCTCCATCTCGATCGGGTTCTGGGTCGCCACGACCATGAAGGGCGTCTCGAGGATGTACGTCGTGCCATCGACGGTGACCTGGCGCTCCTCCATGGCCTCGAGCAGGGCGGACTGCGTCTTGGGCGACGCCCGGTTGATCTCGTCACCCACCACGATGTTGGCGAACACCGCACCCGGCTTGAACTCGAACTCCCGGCGCTCCTGGTGCCAGACCGAGACGCCGGTGACGTCGCTCGGCAATAAGTCGGGCGTGAACTGGATCCGTCGGACCGAGCAGTCGACCGATCGCGCAAGGGCCTTGGCGAGCATCGTCTTGCCAACGCCGGGCACGTCCTCGATCAGCAGGTGACCCTCCGCGAGCATGACCACGAGTGCCAGTCGGACCACCTCGGGCTTGCCCTCGACGACCTGCTCGATGTTGGCCGTGATCCGCCCCGCCGACTCCTGCAGTGCCTCGAGTCCGGCGCTCGAGGCCGGCAGGGGTGCGGGGGTGCGGCCTGTCACGGGGGTCCTCCTGTGCTCCTGCGCTGGCTGCGTCGGCTGCCGCGGGGGTGTGTCGGATCCTCTCATCGAGGCCCCGTGCTGGCACGCTCCCGGGCAATACCCGGCCCGCCAACCCGGTTCCGGACCAGGGACCTTGCAGCGACTTCGGTCGTTGACGGTGGGGCGAAGTGGAGTACCGTGGGGCATCTGGGAGGACGATGGGTGCTCCCGGAGTGAGGAGGGGCCGTGTTCCTCGGCACCCACTCCCCCCGTCTGGACGAGAAGGGCCGGCTCTTCCTGCCGGCGAAGTACCGCGAGGAGGTGGCAGGCGGCGTGGTCCTCACCAAGGGACAGGAACGGTGTGTCGCCGTCTTCACCACGGCCGGCTTCCAGGCCCAGGCCACGCAGTTGCGGAACGCCGCACTCTCGGCGAAGTCCGGTCGGGACTACGAGCGCCAGTTCTTCGGCGGCGCCTCGGACGAGACCCCGGACCGTCAGGGCCGGATCATGGTGCCACCGGCGCTCAGGGCGTACGCGGGGCTCGACCGGGACTGCGTCGTCGTCGGTGCGAACACCCGCCTGGAGATCTGGGACGCCACCGCCTGGGCGGCCTACGAGGCCGATCACGAGCAGGCCTTCGCCGACTTCGCCGAGGAGGTGCCCGGCGCCCCCCGCTAGTCCAGGCCGCGCTGATTCCCGCACTCTCAGCAGGGCCTCGCGGGACGAGGTCTCCGACCGCTCCGCCTCCTGGCGCACCTTCCCCGGTGCCAGGCGGAGGAGCGGGCGGGGACCTGGCCCCGCGAGGCAGACCCGGTCCGCGAGCCGGGTGCACGCCCGCACCGCAGTCGAGTGAGAGCAGGGTCGAGATGGACAGCACCGGCACGAGGACTGAGACGGCCGACGGCCCGACACCGGTCGCCCGCGCGCAGGAGCTGAGCGCCCGAGCCACCGAGCTGGGCACCAAGGTGGGCGCCGAGCTCGGGGCCGAGCTCGGCAAGGAGATCCGCGAGAGCGCCCTGCTGCTGGGCATGGTTCTGGTCGTCATCGGTCTGGTGGCCCTGCTCGCCTCCACCGCGCTGCTACTGGGCTGAGCGGGCCGGTGAGCGCGCCGCCGGCGCACCTGCCGGTTCTGCTCGACCGCTGCCTGGCGCTGCTGGCACCGGCCCTGGCCGCGCCCGGCGCCGTCGTCGTCGACTGCACCCTCGGGATGGGTGGTCACGCCGAGGCGCTGCTGTCGCGCACCGGCGCGCGGCTGGTGGGCCTCGACCGCGACCCGGAGGCGCTGCGGCGCAGCACGTCGCGTCTTGAGGTGTATGCGGATCGGGTCACGCTCGTGCACGCCGTGTACGACGCGCTGCCCGAGGTGCTCACCGAGCTCGGGCTGCCGCGTGTGCAGGGTGTCCTCTTCGACCTGGGTGTCAGCTCGCTGCAGCTCGACGAGGCCGCGCGCGGTTTTGCGTACGCGAAGGACGCCCCGCTGGACATGCGGATGGACCAGACCCGCGGCGTGACCGCGGCGGACGTCGTCAATGGCTACGACGGGCGCGCCCTGGCCCGGGTCCTGCGCGAGTACGGCGAGGAGCGGTTCGCCTCGCGGATCGCCGACGCGATCGTCCGCGAGCGTGCCGGGGCACCGTTCGAGGGCACCGCCCGGCTCGCCGAGCTGGTGCGCTCCGCGATCCCGGCCGCGACGCGGCGCACCGGTGGCCACCCTGCCAAGCGCACTTTCCAGGCCTTGCGCATCGAAGTGAACGACGAGCTCGGCGTGTTGCGCCGCGCGATCCCGAATGCCGTCGATGCTCTAGCCGTGGGTGGACGAATTGTCGTGCTGAGCTACCAATCGCTGGAGGACAGGGTTGTGAAGTCCGAGCTGGTCCGGCGCGCGACGAGTGACGTGCCGGTCGACCTGCCCTTCCTCCCGGAGGGCAGCGCACCGGAGCTGGTCCTGCTGGTACGAGGTGCCGAGCAGGCGTCCGCCGCGGAGGTCGAGGGCAACCCACGCGCCGCGTC
>JAYVYM010000195.1:0-2567 GCA_043784245.1 Frankiales bacterium | reverse complement strand
CGTGCGCGCCAGAGCGGCGCGGCCGCGTCGAGCCCGACCTGTGAGCAATGGCATCAGCAGCCGTTGCCGGTGATCGAGGTGAGGATGACGTAGCCGACGACGTAGATGATCGCCCCGACGAGGCAGATCATGATGCCGTCGAACCCGAGCCGGGCGCCCTTGGGGTGGTGGGTCACCCGCCCCCAGATCAGCATCCCGACAGAGGCGAAGAACGAGACCGCCAGGATCGCCAGGACGCCCCACTTCACCCAGCCCAGGATCTGGTCGGCGTAGGTCTGCAGACCGGGAGGAGCCGCAGGGCACACGCCAGCGGCCAGGAACAGGTCGGCGGTCTTCATCATCAGGTGGTGTCCTTGTCACTGGGCGAGCGCGGCATCGAGCAGAGGTCCGGGGCGGGACCTGCCGGGGCCGGTCGGGCAGTTCCTGTGTCGGGGTCGGGGTCGGGGTCGGTGGAGTGGGGACGGTCGAGCGCGCCGGCGCCCTCGAGCAGGCGGACCACTTGCGCTGCCGACCTGGCCACGGGGCGTGGCAGGGCGCTGCCGGTCGGCCGGTAGGTCGCTAGGTGGCGGTCCAACGGGACGGTGACGACCCGGTCGGTGGCATGCAGCTCGCGCAGCAGCGGCCCGGCGGCGTGGCGAGCCGCCCGCGGCCAGCGGCCTGACCAGCCGTCGTCGCCGAGTGCGGCGACAAGCACGACCGGCCCGAAGTCACCGTCGGCTCGGTTGCCCCACGTCGGGGTGCGTTGGCCCGCGTCGGTGCGGGTGGCCCTCAGCAGCGCCTCGAGCAGCTGCTCGACCTGTTGCACCCCGTGGACGCTGACCCGGCACACCAGCAGTACGGCGGCGGCCGTCGCCAGCAGCTGAGGTGCTCGGGCCGCGCCCGCCTCGGCGTCGACGACGGTCAGCAGGTCCCGTCCGTCGACGCCGGGCGGCAGGGGCGGCCAGGCCGATCCGGGGCCCGGATCCGCCGAGCCCTGGCTGGCCGCGGCTCGGGTGATCAGGTCCCGGCCAGGTGCCGGCCGGGCGAGGGTGACGCCGGCGCCGCGCCGGCCGGTCCGCCAGGCACCGGTGGGATCGGTGCCCAGCTCGACGGTGGCTGCGCCGACCAGTCCGCACTCGGCCGGGGCGTTGCAGCTGACCAGATGCACCGGCCAGCCGGCGTCAGCGGCCGCGTCCGCAATGGCCAGCGCGACGGTCGACGCGCCGGCACCCGGATGGGCACCGGTTACGGCGACCCAGCGCCGCCCGGCCGGCGGACGCAGCACGCTTGGGCCGGCCGACGCTGCAGCCGCGGCACCGCACCGGGCCGACGCCGACGCCGACATCGGAGCCGGGGCGGGCGTCATGTCAGGCGCCGTGGACGGCGCAGGGTCGGCGGGCCGAGCCGGGGTGGCCGCGATCGGCTCGTGGGTCGCGGTGCGGTGCGTGGGCAGGAACGGGCGTGTGGAGGCCGCTCGGGCTGTGCGCAGCGCGGCCTGCAGCTCGCCGACGCTCAACAGCCGGCCGGTCGCCGGGTCGACGTCGCCGCCGTCGGTGACGTCGCGAGCCGGGCCCGGGCGCCCGACCTCGGCCAGGGTCCGGGTCATCGATCCGGCTGGGCGCTGCGGGCCGCACGGCCGGCCTGATGGTGGTGGCCCGCGGTCGGGGCGCTGGTCTTGGTCACATCTGGCACAGGCGTCGCTGGGGGGCCGCCAGTGGACACCTGCTGCCAAGAATCTTGCGGGGACCTCGCCGTGCCCGGGCGCCCGGTCATGCGCAGGCAGCGAGGTAGCCCGAGCTGGCCTGCTGCAGCGCGGCCAGGGTCCGTTCGCGGCGGCGCCTTAGGGTCCGCTCGTTGATGCGCCATGCCCGGGCGACCCGCAGCTGGGCGTCTCCGCCGCACTCGCGGGTGCGCTCGACCTCGAGCAGCAGCGCGGCGTCGTCGCTGCCGACCACTCCCGTCCAGCAGGCCCAGGCCAGCAGGTCGACCAGTGTCATGTCGTCTGCGTTGTCCGGCCCGGCTGCCGGCGCGTCCAGCAGCGCGCCGACCTGCCGAGGGTCTGTCGGGTCGACGAGGACCTCGCGGGCGCGCGGGCGGGTCCGGGTGCGGTGCGGGAGCAGCTCACGCAGCACCGCCGCCTTGGTGTCCAGCAGCAGGCTCGCGGCGTACGCCCGGGTCCGCCGGCGCCACGGGAACGTGCGGATCTGGACGGTCAGCTCGCCGACGACCAGCGCCAGGACGTCGCCGGCCAGGTCCGGGAGCCGGGCGGCCAGGGCGCTCGCGCCATCCGACAGCAGGTGCAGCAGCAGCAACACCGCGTCGCCGTCGTCGTGCCCGTCGGCGGCCGCCAGCCGGACCAGCGCCCCGAGCACCGCGTCGGCCCGCGCCAGGTCACTGCCACAGCGCAGGTCGGCGGCGAGCTGCTCCCAGCGGACTAGCCCGGCCAAGGCCGGCTCCAGTCGCCCCCAGCGCTCCGCCGTGGCGTCGCGGTCAAGGCGCGCGAGCAGGTCCTGCCAGTCGCCAGCAAGGCGGGTGTCGCGGTACACGGCGGGCTCCTCCGCAGTCGGGGTCGAGCCCCACGCTGCGAA
>JAYVYM010000194.1:0-4874 GCA_043784245.1 Frankiales bacterium | reverse complement strand
GGCACCAACGTCGCCATCGTCCTGGCGGCGGTCCTCGCGCTCGCGGGTCGAGCGGGGGTGGGGCTGCGCTGGCGGCCACTGCTGGCCGGCGTCGCGCTGGTCGCTTTCGTGATTCTGGCTCGGCCGTCGCCGAGCGTGCTCCGGGCTGCCGTGATGGGCACGATCGGTCTGCTCGCCCTGCTCACCGGCGGCCGACGCCGCGCGGTGCCGAGTTTGGCCGCGGCCGTCCTGGTGTTGGTGCTGATCACCCCCGACCTTGCTGCGAGCCCGGGTTTCGCGTTGTCGGTGCTGGCGACGGCCGGACTGCTCGTGCTGGCACCGCCGTGGCGCGTTGCCCTGGCGCGGCGACTGCCCAGCTGGGCCGCGGACGCCCTGGCCGTGCCGGCCGCGGCGCAGGTCGCCTGCGGCCCAGTGATCGTGGCGCTGGCTGGGACGCTCGGGCTGCTGTCGGTACCGGCCAACCTGCTCGCTGTGCCGGCGGTCGCGCCGGCGACCGTGCTCGGGGTGGTGGCGGCGCTGCTCGCGCCGGTCTGGCTGCCGCTGGCGCAGGGCGCAGCCTGGCTGGCGTACCTGCCGACGGCGTGGCTCGTGCTGCTGTCCCGGGTGGGGAGCGCGCTGCCGCTGGCGGTGCTGCCCTGGCCGGACGGTACGGGTGGTGCGCTGCTGCTCGCCGGCCTCACCGCGCTGGCCTTGCCGGCGCTGTCACGGAGGCGGCTGCGGCGCGTGCTGCTGGCTGCCGTGGTCGCGGTGGCGACAACGTGCGCCGGACTGGCGCTGGCAGCGCCCGGCTGGCCGCCGACCGGCTGGTTCCTCGTGATGTGCGACATCGGCCAAGGTGATGCGCTGGTGGTCCGCACCGGCGATCACGAAGCCCTGGTCATCGACGCGGGGCCGGACCCTGACCTCGTCGACGGGTGCCTGCGCCGGCTGGCCGTGCGTCAGGTGCCGCTGGTCGTGCTCACCCACCCGCACGCCGATCACGTCGACGGACTGCCCGGTGTGCTGCGGGGGCGCTCGGTCGGCGCAGTCGAGGTGGGTCCTGCCGACGACCCAGCCATGCAGGCGGCGAAGGTGACCGCGTGGACGCGAGCCGCAGCTGTCCCCCTGCTCCGGGCGGCGATCGGTGAGGTGCGGCAGCTCGGGCCGGCACGGTGGTCGGTGCTCGCACCGGGCCGCACTTATCACGGCACGCGCTCGGACCCCAACAACGACAGCGTTGTCCTTCGGCTTGAGGTCGCCGGCACCGTGGTGCTGCTGGCCGGCGATGTCGAGCCGGAGGCGCAGATCGACCTGCTCGCCAGTGGCGCGGACGTGCGCGCCGACGTCTTGAAGGTCCCGCACCATGGCTCCGACCATCAGAGCCCGGCCTTCCTGGCAGCGGTCGGCGCGCGGGTGGCGATCACCAGCGTGGGGGCGGGCAACACCTACGGTCACCCGTCGGTACGTACTCTCGATCAGCTGTTGGGGCAGGGCGCGCGTAGCTTCCGCACCGACCTTGATGGCGACATCGCCTTGCTGCACCGAGACGGTCAGCTACGGATCGTTGCGCGGCACGGTACGGGGACCGCGCGGGTTCCATCGTGACGCACCGCCACGGCGGGGTCAGCGGGCGTGGCACGATCGGCCGGTGCCCCCTGAGCTCGTCCCCCTGACGCTGGTTGTCGGTGAGGAGGACCTGCTCGTGGGGCGCGCGGTGGGGGCCGTGCTGCGGGCGGCCCGAGCGCAGGACCCGCAGGTCGACGTGCGCGACCTGGCAGCGGCCGACCTGCTGCCGGGCGACCTGCCGGAGCTGCTCAGCCCGTCACTTTTCGGCGACCGGCGGGTGCTCATCGTGCGCGCTGCCCAGGATCTGGACAAGCAGGTTGCGGCGGAGCTGACCGCGTACGCCGCCGATCCCTTGGACGAGGTCAGCGTCGTGGTCTGCCACGCCGGTGCGGTCAAGGGCAAGGCGCTACTGACTGCGCTGGTCGCTGCCGGGGGGCGCCGGGTCGAAGCGCCGAAGATGAAGCAGCTGTCCGCCCGTCGGGACTTCCTGCGAGCCGAGCTGCGCGCGGACGGTCGCCACGTGACCGAGGGGGCGGTGACCGCGCTGCTCGACGCGGTCGGCAGTGACCTGCGCGAGCTGTGTTCCGCCGCCAGTCAGCTGCTTGCCGACACCAGCGGGCCGGTCGATGAGGAGGTCATCGGCCGCTACCACCGCGGCCGGGCCGACCTCACCGGATTCACGGTCGCCGACAAGGCCGTCGAGGGCGACCTGGCTGGCGCCCTTGAGCTCACCAGGTACGGCCAGGCCACCGGGCTCGCCCCGGTGCTCGTGACCAGCGCGCTCGCCGGGGCGCTGCGCTCGATCGCGCTGGTGGCGTCGGCCGGCCACGCGCCGGCCGCGCAGGTGGCGAGCCAGCTGGGGATGCCGCCGTGGAAGGTCGACAAGACCCGCAAACAGGCCCGCGGCTGGCGTCCGGAGGGGCTGTCGACGGCGCTGCGAGCGGTCGCTGACGCCGATGCAGACGTCAAGGGAGGCGCCGCCGACCAGCAGTACGCCGTGGAGCGCGCGCTCCTGGCGGTCGTACAGGCCCGTGACGTCCGGTGAGCCGGCGGACGTTGTACGGGCGGCTGCTGCGCCTGCAGCACATCCGACCGCGGCCCTGGCAGCGGGCGCTGCTGTCGGACGGCTCGTTCGTGCTGGGCGTGCTGCTTGTCCTTGCCGACCTCGCCTCGGCCTGGACGCCGCTGGTGCTGCCGGTCGCCGTCGCGGCGGTCGTCAAGGCGCACGACGTGGTGGCCGGGGAGCTCGGCCGGCCGCCGAGGACAGCGCCTTAAAAGCCCGGCAACGACAACGGCGCCGACCCCGCGAGGGGACGACGCCGCGCAATGCGGTCGTGTAGCTGTTGGTCAGACGCTGCCGGCAAGATCGGCGACCCGCTTGGCCATTGCCGACTTGCGGTTGGCCGCCTGGTTGACGTGGATGACGCCCTTGCTGGCGGCCTTGTCCAGCTGGCGGCTGGCGGCCTGCAGGTGCGCACTCGCCGTGGCGGCGTCGCCGACCTCGGCCGCCGCACGGAACTTCCGGATCGCTGTCTTCAGGGAACTCTTGACCGCCTTGTTGCGCAGCCGCGCCTTCTCATTCGTCTTGATCCGCTTGATCTGAGACTTGATGTTCGCCACGCGCGAGAGTCCTCGTCCGTCCGGAGTTGTCTGGCAAGTACGGGTGTCGCAGGCGTGCAGCAGCACGGCACAACGTTGCCCCGAGCCTAGCAGTCGGTCCGGACGCACAACGCTGCCCAGCAGGGGTGCGGAAGCGGGAGGCGACACACCCGCGGCTGACGTGCACCCGCCGGTCGTCGCCGAGGCGCCACGGCTGCCCTGCACTCGCAGCGGCGCCAGGCAGTTTCCTCCGTACGATGGGGCGTGCCCACGACGGACCCTGCGGTCATCCGCAACTTCTGCATCATTGCCCACATCGATCACGGAAAGTCGACGCTGGCCGACCGGATGCTGCAGCTGACCGGCGTGGTGGACCCCCGCCAGATGCGCGCGCAGTACCTGGACAAGATGGATATCGAGCGGGAGCGCGGTATCACCATCAAAGCGCAGAACGTCCGGCTGCCGTGGACCGCAGACGACGGGCGGCGCTACGTCTTGAACATGATCGACACCCCGGGCCACGTCGACTTCACCTACGAGGTGTCGCGCTCGCTCGCCGCGTGCGAGGGCACCCTGCTGCTGGTCGATGCCGCGCAGGGCATCGAGGCGCAGACCCTGGCCAACCTGTATCTCGCGCTGGAGAACGACCTGCACATCATTCCGGTGCTCAACAAGATCGACCTGCCGGCGGCGCAGCCCGACAAGTACGCAGAGGAGATCAGCAAGATCATTGGCTGCGAGCCGGACGACGTCCTGCGAATCAGTGCCAAGACCGGGGAGGGCGTACCAGCGGTGCTCAACGCGATCGTGCGCGACATCCCGGCGCCCACGGGCAGCGTCGACAGCCCCGCCCGCGCGATGATCTTCGACTCGGTGTACGACAGCTACCGCGGCGTCATCACCTACGTGAGGGTCTTCGACGGCCAGCTGTCCACGAAGGACCGCGGGCTGATGATGAGTACGCAGAACGCCCACGAGATCCTCGAGGTCGGAGTGGTCAGCCCGGACATGACGCCGACCGAGGTGCTGTCGGCCGGCGAGGTCGGCTACGTGATCCCCGGGGTGAAGAACGTCCGGCAGGCCCGGGTCGGCGACACCCTCACCACGGTGCGCAACAGCGCCAAGGAATCGCTCGGGGGCTACCGGGACCCCAAGCCGATGGTCTTCAGCGGCCTGTTTCCGGTCGAGGGCAGTGAGTACCCGGCGCTGCGCGAGGCCCTGGACAAGCTGCGGCTCAACGACGCCGCGCTGGTCTATGAGCCGGAGACCTCGCTCGCGCTCGGCTTCGGCTTCCGCGTGGGCTTTCTCGGCCTGCTGCACCTGGAGATCGTCCGGGAGCGGCTCGAGCGTGAGGCGGGCCTGGCGCTGATCTCCACCGCCCCCAACGTCGTCTACACGGTCGTGCTGGAAAGCGGTGAGCAGGTCGTGGTCACCAACCCGAGCGACTGGCCCGGCACCGGGAAGATCGCCGAGATCCGCGAGCCGGTGGCCAAGGCGATGGTGCTGCTCCCGAGCGAGTACGTCGGCGCCGTCATGGAGCTGTGCCAGAACCGCCGCGGCGTACTGCAGGGCATGGACTACCTGTCCGAGGACCGCGTCGAGCTGCGCTACCTGCTGCCGATGGGCGAGATCATCTTCGACTTCTTCGATCAGTTGAAGTCGCGGACCAAGGGCTACGCCTCGCTGGACTACGAGCTCTCCGGCCAGCAGGCGTCCGAGCTGGTCAAGGT
>JAYVYM010000193.1:0-8301 GCA_043784245.1 Frankiales bacterium | reverse complement strand
CGACCATCCGGCCGGTAAGAAACTCCAGCTCGCGGTGTCAAGGATCAAGCACACGGTTCCCGAGGCGCAGTTCCAGGGCGTGATGCTCGTCAACCCCGGCGGCCCGGGCGGTTCGGGCCTGCGCCTGTCGGTCCTGCAGGGCTTTGTACCGAAGAGTGCCGGCCTCGCCTACGACTGGATCGGCTTCGACCCCCGAGGCGTCGGCAGCAGCGTCCCGTCACTGTCGTGCAACCCCGGCTTCTTCGGCCCCGACCGGCCCGACTACGTGCCGCTCACCGCCTCGATCGAGCAGCGCCAGCTGGACCGCTCCGCCCGCTACGCGGCGGCCTGCGGCAAGGCCGGCGGAGAGCTGCTCAACCACATGAAGACCGTCGCCTGGGCGCAGGACATGGAATCCATCCGGGTTGCCCTGGGACAGCGCCAGATCAACTACTACGGCTTCTCCTACGGCACCTACCTCGCGCAGGTCTACGGGACGCTGTTCCCGGAGCGCCTGCGTCGCGCAGTCCTCGACAGCAACGTCGACCCCCGCAAGGTCTGGTACGACGCCAACCTCGGGCAGGACGTCGCCTTTGACCGGGTCGCCGGGATCTTCTTCGACTGGATCGCCCGGCACGACAGCGCCTACCACCTGGGCACCAGCCGGCGCACCGTCGAGAACCTGTACTACTCCGAGCAGGACCGGCTCCGGCGCTTCCCGGCCGGCGGCAAGGTCGGACCCGACGAGTGGAACGACATCTTCGTACCGGCCGGCTACGCGCAGTTCCTCTGGCCGAGCGTGGCGACAACCTTCGCCAACTGGATCGCCAAGGGTGACCCGGCACCGCTGATCGCGGCGTACCAGGCTGCCGACGGCGTCGGCGACGACAACACGTTCGCCGTCTACAACGCGGTGGAGTGCACCGACACGACTTACCCGCAGTCCTACGCCAAAGTGCGTACCGACGCCTTCGAC
The DNA here is from genome assembly GCA_043784245.1 of Frankiales bacterium. Classification (GTDB taxonomy): domain Bacteria; phylum Actinomycetota; class Actinomycetes; order Mycobacteriales; family SCTD01; genus JAYVYM01. The sequence continues at coordinate 7,346 of JAYVYM010000193.1, read as the reverse complement.
CTGTACCGGACGAAGCCTTTCCTGACCTGGAACAACGTCTGGTACAACGCGCCCTGCCTGACCTGGCCCGCGCAGGCCGGCAAGGCCGTGGACGTCGACGGCTCGAAGACCGGCCCGGTGCTGCTCGTCGGCGGGACGCTGGACGCGGCCACGCCGTTCTCCGGCAGCCTGGAGGTGCGCAAGCGCTTCCCGAAGGCCCGGCTCGTCGCGATCGAGGGCGACACGACGCATGCCGACTCGCTCAACGGAAATGCCTGCGTCGACAACACGATTGCGGACTACCTGCTGTCGGGGACGCTACCGGCCCGCAAGCCGGGTAGCGGGGCCGACCTCAGCTGCCAGACGCTGCCCCAGCCGGAGCCGACCACCCCCGGAGCCGCCTCGCTCACGGTGAACGGCCTGACCCGGCACGACCTGATCCCGCTGCGCGGCTGACCCTACGAGGCGAAGGCCCCGACCAGCTGGTCGGGGCCTTCGGCTCGGGTGGGATCTACGCGGCCAGCGCCGGGTAGTCGATGTAGCCCTTGGCGCCACCGGCGTAGAAGGTATCGCTGTCCGGCTCATTGAGCTCGGCACCGGTCTTGAAACGCTCAACCAGGTCGGGGTTGGCGATGAACGCCCGGCCGAAGCAGAACAGATCGGCCTCGCCGCTGTCGACGATCCGCTGGGCGGTCGCGAGGTCGGACGGCCCGGTGAACCCGGTGTTGAGGATGAACGGGCCCTGCCACTGCTTGCGCAGGGCCACGTGGAAGTCGGTGTCCGGCCCCTCGATGACGTGCAGGTAGAGCAGGCCGAGCGGCGCGAGCCCGTCGAGCAGAACGGCGTACGTCGCCGCCGTCTCGGTCTCGCTGATGTCGTTGAACGTGCCGGCCGGCGAGATGCGGATGCCTACCCGGCTCCCGCCAATGGCGTCCGCAACGGCGGTGGCGACCTCGATGACGAACCGCGCCCGGGCCTCGGGCGAGCCGCCGTAGGCGTCGGTGCGGGTGTTGCTGCCGTCGGCCAGGAACTGCTGGAGGAGGTAGCCGTTCGCCGAGTGCAGCTCCACGCCGTCCAGGCCGGCCGCGATCGCGCGGCGGGCCGCGTCGACGAACTCTGCGACGACGCCGGGCAGCTCATCGGTGCGCAGGGCGCGGGGCGCCTCGAACGGCTTCATGCCGCCCTCGGTGTAGACCTCGCCGGCAGGCGAGATGGCCGAGGGTGCGACCGGCTGGATTCCGGTGATGTCCATGTGGCCGATGCGGCCGGCGTGCATGAGCTGCGCGACGATCTTGCCACCGCGGTTGTGGACGGCGTCGGCGACCAGGCGCCAGCCCGCGACCTGCTCGTCAGTGTGCAGTCCAGGGGTGTGCGGGTAGCCCTGGCCGACCGCCGAGGGCTGAGTGCCCTCACTCACAATCAGCCCCGCGCCGGCGCGCTGGCCGTAGTACTCGGCGGCGAGCTCGGTGGGGGCCTCGCCCGCACCGGCGCGGTTGCGAGTCAGCGGGGCCATCACGAAGCGGTTAGCGAGGGTCAGCTCACCAAGGGCGTAGCGGGCGAACAGGTCTGTCATGTGGTCTCCAAGGTCAGTGGGTACTTGTGACAGCAACGACTGCTGAGTGCCGGGTATGCCCGTCCTGGTGATCAGGAATCCGGACCTGCTGAGAAGACGTCCGGGCGCGGCCGGGCTCGAACCACGACAGCCAGGACGCGACGAAGGCCCCGACGGTTGTCGGGGCCTTCGTCGTCTCGGTGGAGGTGGCGGGAATCGAACCCGCGTCCTCCGGCACCGTGACAGGGCTTCTCCGGGCGCAGCTGGCTGTGTGTTTCTCGGCCCTCCCGGTGGCACCAGCACCCCGGGAACGGGCTCAGCCACGTAGGTTCACCACCCGCCCCCGTGGCCGTGACGGGTGGTGGTCCTCCTGTCGATGCCAGGTCCTGAGCCGGAGGCGCTCTCAGGCTGACAGCTCAGCTACTAAGCCGCGAGGGCGTAGTGCTGGGCGCGCGGACTATTGCCGGCGCTTATTTGGTGTGCAGCGTTATTGGTTAACGAGATCATCGCTGCCTTCCTCGGCCCGCTTCCCCTGCCTCGACATCCGGAGTCGAGACCTGTCACCCCCTCCTGATGGGGCCAACGGTACTCCTGGCGAACCTGCGCTACAGGTAGCGCAGCGGGTCGAACGACGCGATCGGGATGATCCGAACCCGGGGCAGCGCGACGGTGAAGCAGCGGGTGTCGTCCTCGAGGTCGAACAGCTGCAGCCCCTTGTCGGCCAGGGCGGTGTAGCCCGACGACAGGTACTCCCGGAAGCCGAGCACGCCAACCTTGCGGGTGCCGTCGAGCAGCGCGCCGATCTGCGGCAGGAAGTCGCCGTCATGGCTGGCGAGCAGCACGTCGCCGGGCCGGCCCACCAGTGCCTCAAGGGTGCGCTGGATGCCGATGTCGACGACCTTCTCGCCCGGCCCACCGGACAGTGGGATCGGCCGGAACTCCAGGGCCATCAGCGCCTGGACGAAGGCCATCGGCAGGTTGCCCGAGCTGGCGTTGAGGAAGAACAGCGCCTTGACCTGCTGCTCCCACGTCGCACCGGCGAAGCTGCGCACCTTGTCCCAGCGGGGTCGCTCCTCGGCTGTCGGCCGCCGACCGCCGAGCAGGTGGTTGCCGAGCGTGGCGTCGATGTTCTCGCCGTCGACGAGCAGGTAGGTCGGGGTGATCACGGGGGTCGTCATGATGCCTCCAGGCCGAGCAGCCGTGCGCCGTTGTCGTGCAGGACCGCGCGCAGCCAGTCGTCGCCGAGGCCGAGACGGACGAGCGCGTCGAGCTGATGGACGTACGGATAGGGCATGTTGGGGAAGTCGGTGCCGAGTACGACCCGCTCCTGCAGCTCGACGAGCGCGGGCAGCAACTCGGGCGGGAACGGCATGCTGGCCTGCGTGAAGTCGGTGAAGGCCATCGTGGTGTCCAGGTGCACCCGCGGGTAGGCGCGAGCGAGTGCCAGGAAGTCGAGGTACTCCGGCATGCCCATGTGGGCGACGACGGCAATCAGCCGGGGGTGCCGGGCGAGCACCTCGCTGAATGGCCCCGGCCCGGTGTACGGGCCCGGGGTCGGACCGCTCCCGCAGTGCACGACGACCGGCACGCCCGCGTCGGCCAGCTCGCCCCAGACACCGTCGAGCAGCGCATCACGCGGGTCGTACCCCCCGACCTGCACGTGCGCCTTGAACAGCCGGGCGCCCTGGTCCAGCGCGCCGGCAACGTAGCCGGCCGCGCCTGGTTCGGGGAAGAAGGTGGCCGTCCGAACGACATCCGGGTGACCGGCGGCGAACTCCGCTGCCCAGGCGTTCAGCCACTCGGCCATCGCCGGCCGGTGCGGGTAGAGCAGGGACGGGAACGCGCGTACGCCCATCGATCGCAGCCGGGTCAGCCGGTCGGCCTCATCGATGCGGTAGGCGATTGGCCACGGTGTCCCGGTCAGTGGCCCCACGCGGTCGAAGTAGGCCCAGACCTTATCCATGACGTTCTTGGGCATGAAGTGCACGTGCAGGTCGACCAGGCCGGGCAGTCCGAGGCGCTGCCACAGCGCGCGCACCTGTTGGGCCTCGGCGGCTGCCCCTGACTCAGCGACGTCGGCTGCCCCTGGCTCAGCGACGTCGGCTGCCCCTGACTCAGCGACTTCGGCTGCCCCTGGCTCAGCGACTTCGTCGACGCTCGGCACGCATCCCCTTGGCGTTGCGGCCCATCGCGTTGCGGATCTCCTTGGCAGCGTCGCGCTCGGCGAGCACCTGGCGCTTGTCGTGAGCCTTGCGCCCGTGGGCGAGCGCGATCTCGACCTTGGCGCGGCCGTCCTTGAAGTACAGGCTGAGCGGCACCAAGGCCGTACCGCTCTCCTTCGTCTTGCCGATCAGCCGGACGATCTCGGCCTTGTGCAGCAGGAGCTTGCGCACCCGCCGCGGTGCGTGGTTGTTCCAGGTGCCTTCGGTGTACTCCGGGATGTGCACCCCGAGCAGCCAGGCCTCGCCGCCGCGGATGTCGGCGTAGCCGTCGACCAGCGAGGCCCTGCCCAGCCGCAGTGACTTGACCTCGGTGCCGGTGAGCACGATGCCGGCCTCGAAGGTGTCGTCGATCGTGTAGTCGTGCCGCGCCTTCTTGTTCTGCGCCACGAGCTTGGTGGGGGCGCCCTTCGTCCCGTGCTCCGGCCCCTTCACCGGATCAGCCTACGGGCCGCGGAGCTCAGACCCGGAGGTAGCGCTGCAGGCTGACCAGGGAGGCGAGGCCGCTAATGATGATGCCGAGCAGCAGCAGCTTCCAGGACTGCCCCCAGATGTCCTGGTTGTGGACGGAGGGCACGACGCCGCTGCGGAACAGGACGCTCAGCTTGCGGTCGAGCACGAAGGCCTTGCCCAGGAACAGCAGGCCGACCGCGAGGCCGGCGCCGACCACGCCGGCGACCACCCCCTCGATGAGGAACGGCAGCTGGATGTACAGCCTGGTTGCTCCGACCAGACGCATGACGCCGGTCTCGCGTCGTCGGGAGAACGCGGCGACCCGCACGGTGTTGCCGATCAGCAGGGTGGCCGCTATCAGCTGCACGAGAGCCGTGCCGAAGGCCCCATCGCGCAGCCCGTCAAGCGTCGAGAACAGGACGTCGAGCTTCTTGCGGTAGTCCACGACTTCGCCGACCCCGGGCAGGTCCTTCACCGCGCTCGCCACGACGTCGTACTGCTGCGGGTCGGAGAGCTTGACGCGATAGGACTCCGGCAGTGCCTCCTGCGTGGCGTTGGCGATCAGGTCCGGCTGGTCCTGGAACTGCAGCTGGAAGCGCCGGTAAGCCTCCGCCTTGCTCTCGTACACGACGTTCTGCACCAGCGGCAGCCGATTCAGGACTTGGGCAATCTCGCCGCGCTCCGGGTCGGTGACCTTCTCTTTCAGGAAGATCGAGATCTCGATCTGGGTGTAGAAGATCTGGCGCAGCTCGCCGACCGTCTGGCGGACCAGCAGGGCGGTGCCGACGAAAGCCAGCGAGATGGCGACGGTGACGACGGCCGCGACGGACATGACCAGGTTGCGGCGCAGGCCGAGGACGGCTTCGCTCGCGACAGTACGGACACGCATGAGGGTCTCTTCCTGCCGACGTGGGGGGTGAGCGCCGGTCTGGGCGCGCAGCTGCGCTCAGGCGCCGTAGCCGTAGACGCCGCGAGACTGGTCGCGCACCACCCGTCCCTCGGACAGCTCGACGACCCGGCGACGCATCGAGTCGACGATGGCCGCGTCGTGCGTCGCCATTACGACGGTGGTGCCGGTGCGGTTGATGCGGTCGAGCAGCTTCATGATGCCGACGCTGGTGCCCGGGTCGAGGTTTCCGGTCGGCTCGTCGGCGATCAGGATCATGGGCCGGTTGGCGAACGCACGGGCGACGGCAACCCGCTGCTGCTCGCCGCCGGACAACTCGTCGGGCATCCGACCGCCCTTGCCTTCCAGGCCGACCAGCTCGAGGACCTCCGGGACGATGCGGTCGACCTGATGCTTGTGCTTGCCGATCACCTCGAGGGCGAAGGCGACGTTCTGCGTGACGTTCTTGTTCGGCAGCAGCCGGAAGTCCTGGAACACACAGCCGATCGAGCGGCGCAGCGCGGGCACCTTCCACTGCGACAGCCGGGTGAGGTCCTTGCCCGCCACGTGCACCTTGCCCGCGGTCGGGGCCTCTTCTTTGAGCATCAACCGCAGGCAGGTCGATTTGCCGGAGCCCGAGGAACCCACGAGGAAGACAAACTCACCCTTGTCGATGTCGATGTCGACGTCGTCCAGAGCGGGCCGGACACCCCGGGGGTAGCTCTTGCTCACATGCTCGAGGCGGATCACAGGTGTCGAGTGTAGGCCGGAGGGCACCGGGGGCTCCGGTGCGACACAATGGCAACCGGACGCAGGAAGAGGTTGACGATGGGCGTGGACGACCTGGTGTGCGCGGCCTGCGGTGGCCGGGTCGGGAACGCGCGCTGCCCGAGCTGCCGTGCCGCGCTCGAACGTTGGCGGTCGCAGCGTCCTGTGCTGCCCGCGACCGCCGTCCTGCTGCTGGCGCTGCTCCTGCTGTTGTTGGCGCTCGCGCAGTCGCGCTAGAGCGCCTCGGGCGGCGCGTCGGCCTGTTCGCGCCGCCACCGGATTGCCGCCTCGATGAAGTCGTCGATCTCCCCGTCGAGCACCGGTCCGGTCGCTCCGGACTCCATCCCGGTACGCAGGTCCTTCACCATCTGGTACGGCTGCAGCACGTAGTTACGGATCTGCGAGCCGAACGCCACGTCGGCCTTCGCCCCGCGGATGTCGTTCATGGCCGCCAGCTCCTCCTGGCGCTTGCGTTCGAGCAGCTTGGTGGCCAGCACGACCATCGCGGTCGCGCGGTTCTGGATCTGGCTGCGCTCGTTCTGGCAGCTGACGACGATGCCGGTCGGCAGGTGGGTGATCCGGACCGCCGAGTCGGTGGTGTTGACGCCCTGGCCGCCCGGCCCGGAGGAGCGGAAGACGTCGACCCGGATCTGCTTCTCGTCCACCTCGACGGCGTCGGTGCTGGCGACGACGGGTGTGACGTCCAGTGCGGCGAAGCTGGTCTGGCGGCGGGCCTGATTGTCGAACGGGCTGATCCGGACCAGCCGGTGCACGCCGTGCTCACCGGCCAGCGTGCCGTACGCGTACGGCGACTTCACCTGGAACACCACGCTCTTCACGCCGGCCTCCTCGGCCTCCTGCCACTCCAGGACGTCCACCGGGTAGCCCTTGCGCTCGGCCCACCGGGCGTACATCCGCCAGAGCATCATCGCCCAGTCCTGGCTGTCGACCCCGCCGGCGCCGGGGGTGATCTGCACCAGCGCCTCGCGCTCGTCGTACGGGCCGGACAGCAGGGTGCGCACCTCGAGGCTGCCGATCTCGCGCTGCAGCGTGCCGAGCTCGCCTTCAGCCTCACCGAGCGCGGCGTCGTCGTCCTCCTCGGCCGCCATCTCGAACATCAGCCCGAGGTCGTCGAGCCGGGAGCGGTAGCCCTGCACGCGGTTGATGTCGGCTCCGATGACCGACAGCCGCCCGGTGACCTCCTGGGCTTTGGCGGGGTCGTCCCACAGGTCGGGCAGGCCGGCCTGCTCCTCGAGGTCGCGCAGCTCCACCTGGAGCTTCGGGACGTCGAGCACCTTCTCGATGCTGGTGAGGGTGGCATCCAGCCCGTGCAGGTCGTGCGTACGGTCGGCCACGGTGAGCAAGCGTAGCCGCGGGATCCGAGCGGGGCGGCGGGATCAGGGTGGCGTGAGCGGCGCCCGGGCGCGGGCGACGGTGGACAGCTCCACGTCACCGATCCCGAGCCAGCCGGCGCCGACGGGCAGCGCGA
>JAYVYM010000192.1:0-3480 GCA_043784245.1 Frankiales bacterium | reverse complement strand
CTCGTCGTCGCCGACGACCTCGGTCGTGGCCGTCATGGGGTCCCTCCGACGGGCGTGGCCGGCTGCAGCCGGGCGAACCAGCGGCCGGCCGCGTGCCAGACCTCGGTCGCCGACAGCCCTGCGGGCTCGGTGACGTCCGCGACGTCGCGGGCACTCACGTGCGCCCAAGGGAACCAGCTGCTGGTGCGGCCGCTGCTGGACTCGATACGTACCTTGACCGTACGGGTGGCGTCGGTCGGCGCGTCCAGCTCGACGAGCACGTGTCCGCAGTCCGTCAGCAGCTCGCGGCAGCGCCGCAGCAGGGCCACCGGGTCGCCGCCGATGCCGATGTTGCCGTCGGCGAGCAGCACGGTGGCCCAGCGGGTGTCGTCCAGGACCGTGTCGAACGCGGAGGCGTGCAGGACCGGGGTGCCACCGTGCCGGGCAAGCGCAACGGCGACCGGGGCGACGTCGACGCCGAGGCACTCCAGGCCGCGGGCCACCAGGGCCCGGGTCAGCCGGCCGGGGCCGCAGCCCAGATCCAGGGTCGGGCCGGTGCAGCGGTCGAGCAGCAACTCGTCGGCGCCGCGCGCCGGCTCGATCCAGCGGGGCAGGTCGAGCACGATCGCGTGGCCGCTCTCGTCGCGCAGCCAGGTCGTCGGCGGGGCGCCGCCGATCGTGGTCAGCAGATCCTGGCCGTAGACCTCCAGGGGGCTGGTCACGCGGCGCCACCCAGGCAGCGATGCCCGGCCAGGGGCGCAGCGTGCAGGCCCAGGGCTGCCGCGACGCGGGCCAACCGCGCGCCGGGATGTTGCAGGGCGGCGACCGCGGCGACATCCTCGACGTGATCAATGTCACGCATCGGCGCCAGGGTCGTCGTTTCGAGCCCGTGCGCGTCCAGTCGCTCGCGCTGGACGCTGCCGGCCCGGTCCGTCGACATCGGTACGGCGTCGAACAGCCCTGGGGCGGGTTGATGCAGACCGAGGGCCCACCACCCGCCGTCCTCGGCGTGGCCGAGTACCGCGTCGGTGCCCGGAGCCAGCAGCGCGTCGAGTGCACCGCGGAGCAGGGTCGACGTCACCTGAGGGGTGTCCATCCCGACGAGCAGCATGGGCACCGGCAGCGTGGCCCACGCGTCGCAGAAGGCGGCGTCCAATCGCTGGTGCAATCCGTCGCCGCGCTGCGGGAGGACCTGGAAGCCGGCCGGCAGCCACCCGTCGCCGGAACCCTCCAGCACCACGGTGCGCCGCGTGACGGGGACGCCGGCGACCGCCGACAGCGTGTCGAGCAGGGCGGCCCGGGCCACCGCGGCCGCCTGCTCGGGGGCCAGCGGCGGCGTCAGGCGGGTCTTGGCCCGCCCCGGTAGCGGCTCCTTGGCCAGCACCAGCACCTGTGCGCGCACGGGGTTCTCCTGCTCGGTCCGGGTGGGGGTGCCCCAAGCTCAGGGCCGGGTAGCCAAGACGACGCCGCGAGGCGCGGGTGGGGACTACCCCACTCGCGCCTCGCCGGACCGTGCTGCGAGCTACCTACTGGAGCGGACTAGCTGGTCGCGACCGCGATCTTCGCGACACCGATCGGGAAGCCCTCGGTGAAGGCGGTGACGCCGAACACCTTGTTGAGGGCGGCAGCCGCGCCGGCGGTGAGCTTGACCTTGGTGCCCTCGAGGATGGCGTTGTTGCCCTCCATCGTCGGCGGGTACTTCAGGGTGCTGCCGTCGGCGATGAAGGTGGACACCTGGTCGCCGAACTTCGCCCCGTCGACGGTGATGTCGGTGCGGATCTCAGACTTGCCCGCATCGACGTCGAAGTTCACCATCTTGACGACCTTGCCGCCGGCCGAGAGCGTGATGCCCTGACCGTCGTGCTTGATGACGCCGACGACGAACGGGTCACTGCCGGTGGTGCCCTGCTTGTACAGCGTCGCCGAGCCGCCGGTGATCGGGAAGACCAGCGAACCGTCGACCAGCTTGGTGCCGCCGACGACGCCGGGGGTGACCTTCAGCGATGTGAGGCCGGCGAGGAACATCGGGTCCAGCTTGACGGTGGTGCTGACGCCCTTTGACAGGTCCTTCAGATCGGCCAGCACCTGGGGGGTGGCTGCGGCGCTCGGGGTCGAGGCGGTCGCCGGGCTGGCACCGGTGCTGGCGTTGTTGCTGCCGCAGGCGGCGAGTGAAACGGTGAGCAGGCCGGCGAGGACGGCGGCGCTGAGCTTCGTGGAAGCCATGGTGGGTGGTTCCTTCCGGGGTCGGGGGGAGGTGCTGCGTGGTCTCAGTGGGGTATTCGCGCCACAGGCAGGATTGGATGGGTCGCAGCCTGTGGCCCCGGTCACTTTGGGCGACCAGTCAGTCGCGCGTAGTATAGGGCGTACTGCGTCGGATGACGCTTTGACTACCCTGTGGGCGCGCAATCCTGACCCGCTGGAGTGGGTTGCCTGGGCACCTGAAGCCCTGTTCCGGAATACCTGGAGGACTGTGCGACCGACCCGGCCGGTCCTGGCCGCACTCGTGGCCGGTCTGCTGCTGCCGGGTTGCGGAGGTCCGACCGCCCGGGAGCAGCCGGCCGGCACGCCCCGTCCGTCGCCGCTGCTCGCGGCCCCGGAGCCGGCTCGCGCAGCCCCGCCGCAGACCGCCCCGGCCGGCACTGTCGTGCCGCTCGGCGGCGGCCGGCCGGAGGGGATGGTCGCCGACCCGGTGACGGGTCTGGTTGTCATCGCCTTGCGCGAGCCGGACCGGCTGGCGCTGTTCGACCCCGCGACCCGGTCGGTGGTTCGCACCGTGCCGGTGCCCGGGTCGGCGCGGCACCTGGAGCTCGTACCCGGCGGAGGTGCCGTGCTGGTGCCGGGCGAGGACACCGACCTGCTTGCCACGGTCAGCCTGCCGGGCGGCGCCGTCACGGCAACGGTCAAGACCGGGCGGCAGCCGCACGACGTCGCCGTCCTGGCCGCTGGCGACAGCTACGTCGCGGATGAGTTCGGCGGTTCGGTCTCGCTCGTGCGCGGTGGTGCAGTCGTGCAGACCTTCCCCGGCCTGCTGCAGCCCGGCGGCGCGAAGGGCAACGGCGACGTCGCCGCCGTCGTCGACGTCCGCGCCCGGCTCACGCACTTCTACCGGGCCGGGCAGGAGGTGGCGGTGCTGCCCGCCGGCGCCGGCCCGACGCACGCCCTCGCGGTCGGCCCCGGGGTCACCTACGTGGCCGACACCACCGGCGGGGCGCTGCTGAGGTACGACATCTTCGGCACCCCCCGCCAGGTCGGCACGACGGCACTGCCCGGTCGCCCGTACGGGATGGCGTACGACGCCGTCCGCAGGTTGGTCTACGTCACTGCGACCGAGCGCAACCTGCTGGTGCAGTACCGGGTGACCCCGACCGGCCTGGAGGCGACGAACAGCTGGCCCACCGTTCGTGACGCGTACGACGTGGCCGTCGTCCCAGCCACCGGCCGGGTCGTGGTGGCCGGTGAGCTCGGCAGTGAGCTGCAGGTCTTCGACCCGTGAGCCGGCGG
>JAYVYM010000191.1:0-2761 GCA_043784245.1 Frankiales bacterium | reverse complement strand
GCCAGAGGGCTTCCGGGTCGAGCTCGACCCAGCCGGGACGAGGCCGGATCCAGGTGACCGGCGAACGCGCCTCGTGGACGATGGCACCGGCCGCGTCGACCAACACGCTTCGTGCGCTGCTCGAGCCCTCGTCAAGAGCCAGCACGTAGGGGCCCGGCACGGGGTCAGCCGCTCTTCGAGGGCGCGCCGGCCCCAAAGCTCACCGACCGCGTACCTGATGCGTCCGGCACCGCCAGGTGGCCAAGCCAACCCCGGTAGGCGGCCACTTCGGCATCCCGGCGGTCAGTACCCCATCCGAGGTGGGTCCCCAGGACGCGCGCCGCTGCGTCGACGACGTCCAGCCCGTGCCCGGTCTCGAAGGCCAGCAGCACGCGGCGCGCGAGAACATCCGTCAGCGTCACCGCCAGGTCCTCATCAACGGCGAAGATCAGCTCGGCAGCAACCAGGCCGGACGGCTCGTGCAGGATCGTGGCCAGCTCCGGCGAGCTCGCCGCCAGTGCATGCACCAGGTGCGCTCGACCGCCGTACAGCCGGGTCAGCCGCCGGGTGGTCTGCGGCGAGAGGAGGCCCGGTGTTGGCGGGGCGGCGGGCGGAGCGGCCGCCCCGGGCAGGGGCCGGGTGCGCGTGGAACACCGCGGCGAGGTGCGGGCCAGGCGTGTGAAGACATCGTCGACGGCCTCTTCCGCGAGCTGACGGTAGGTGGTCAGCTTGCCGCCGACGACCGTCACCAGGCCGGGTAGGCCGTTCTGCCCGTGGTCGTACAGCACGTGGGAACGAGAGACCGACGACTCGGACTTGCCCGGCTCGTACGGGAGCGGGCGCACGCCGCTGTAGGTGAACAGCACGTCCGACAGCTGCAGGTCGGCCCCGGGTATCAACGTGTTGACCTCCTCGAGGAGGTACTCGGCCTCGCCGATGTCGCAGCGTGCCTCGCCCGGGTCTTCTTCGAACCGGATGTCGGTCGTGCCGATCAGATAGCGGTCCATCCACGGGATGACGAGCACCAGGCGACCGTCACGCTGCGACTCGTAGTAGACGACGTCCTGTGGTGCGCCGGGGAAGGCGGCCACCACGAGGTGGCTCCCCTTCGTTCCGCCGTTGAGTCGCGGCTGCGCAGGCACCTCGACCAGGATCTGATCGATCCACGGACCAGCGACGTTGAGCACGACGCCGGCCCGGACCTCGCCCTGCTCCTCGGTCAACCGGTCCGTGTACCGAACCCCGACAACCCTGCCCTGCTCGACAAGCAGACCGTCGACCCGGGTGTGTGTGCGCACCTGCGCCCCATTGTCACGGGCGTCCACGGCGATCTCCACACACAGGCGTTCGGCGAGCTCGACCTGACCGTCGTAGAAGACCGCCGCCCCGCTCAGCCCCGCCGTCGACATACCGGCAAAACGCCCGCGGGCCTGGGCCGCGGACAGGATGCGGTGCCGCGGCGGCGACTTGTCCCAGGAGAGCACGTCATAGGCGATCATCCCGAGCCGCAGCAGCCAGGCCGGACGCTTGTTCTGACGGTAGAACGGCACCATCAGCGGCACTGGCTTGACCAGGTGCGGCGCCAGCCGAAACAGCCGCTCCCGCTCGCGTAGCGACTCCCTGACCAGACGGAAGTCATAGTGCTCGAGATAGCGCAGGCCGCCGTGGACCAGACGTCCCGACCAGGCGGACACGCCGCTGCAGATGTCCTCCTGCTCCAGCAGCAACACAGTCAGACCCCTCAGCGCCGCGTCCTGCGCGATGCCGACACCGTTGATCCCCGCACCGATCACCACCACGTCGTAGGCCGAAGCAACGGGTGGGCGGGCGACCGGCGCCCTGTCTGAGGTGGTCATGACGTCACTCGGCTGACTCGATGACGGCGACCGCGGTACGGACGTCGACCGTCTCGCCAGCCGGCACCAGGATCTCGATCAGGGTCCCGCCAGCCGGCGACTCCAGGGTCTCCTCGACCTTCTCGGCCTCCACGTCAGCCAGGGGCTCGTCCTCGGCGACGGTGTCGCCGACGGCCTTCAGCCAGACGGTGATCGTGCCCTCACTCATACCCATGCCCCACTGCGGCAGCAAGACTTCAACCTTCATGATGGTGACGACCTCTCAATTCGATACGACGGGCTTGAAGGGGTGGCCGCGAACTCGATGCTGCTGCGGTCCGGGTAGATCTGCTTCTCAGGGATGGTCTGGAGGGGATGGCCATGCAGGACCCGACAACCTGCGCGGATTCTCTCGTCATATCGGGTAGCTCGTCTGGTCGGCTGAGGGCCGGAGCGGCGGTGCTGGCGGTCTGGGCGCTTCGTTCAGCCGCGCCTCTTGATGCCCACCCGGTCAGTCAGCACGGCTGCGAGGATGACCAGGCCGATGACCACGGCCTGCAGATTGGGATTGACATGCAGCAGGGACAGGCCGTTGTTCAGCACCCCGATGATGAGCAGGCCGATGAAGGCCCCTCCCATCGACCCGACTCCGCCCGCCAGGCTCGCGCCGCCAATGACGACCACCGCGATGACGTTGAGCAGATAGCCCGCTCCGGCGGTTGGCTGAGCTGAGTCCAAACGACTGATGTTGATCCAGCCGGCGATTGCGGACAGCGCGCCAGCGATCACGTAGACCCGGGTCTTGGCTGCCCGGACCGGCAGGCCGGAGAGCCTGGCGACCTCCTCGTTGCCGCCAATCGCGTAGAGCGCCCGGCCGCCCGGCCGATATCGGAGCCAGAACCCGAGAGCGACGTACACCACCACCAGCAGCAAGCCCTGCAGTGGGA
>JAYVYM010000190.1:0-3211 GCA_043784245.1 Frankiales bacterium | reverse complement strand
GTGTGGGGCGGCGCGGCGGGCTGCATGCCGGTGCTGATCGGCTGGGCGGCCGTGACCGGCTCGCTGGCGTGGGCGCCGGTGGTCCTGTTCGCGGTGATCTTCTTCTGGACGCCGCCGCACTACTGGCCGCTCGCGATGCGCTACCGCGACGACTACGCACGTGCCGACGTGCCGATGCTGCCCGTGGTGGCGTCCGACCGGGTCGTCACCTCCCGGATCGTCGTCTACTCGTGGGTGATGGTGGCGGTCTCGCTGCTGCTGTTCTGGCCGCTCGGTGTCTCGGGGGCGCTGTACCTGGTGACCGCGGTCGTGGCCGGTGGGGTGTTCCTCCGCGAAGCGCATCTGCTGGCGGGCCGGGCCCGAGCCGGCGCCGACGTCGCCCCCATGCGGCTGTTCCACTGGTCGATCACGTATCTCGCGCTGCTGTTCCTCGCGGTGGCCGTCGACCAGCTGGTCTGACGCCCGGCCGAGGATCCCAGCGGGATCCTTCGGGGACGCGATGTGTGCCATCGCGAGAAGTCGAACACGGCGTGCGGGTGCACCGGCGTCGGCCACGCCCGGCAGGCCGACTCATCAGGGACTGTGTACTGGTCGTCGCACCCGCTCATCGGGGGTGGGCCCTGCATGTCAACAGACCGCCGCGGGGCCTAGACGCTCGCGGGGCCCTAGACGGAGCGGGGCCCTAGACGGTCACGGGGCCCTAGACGGTCACGGGGCCCTAGACGGTCACGGGGCCCTAGACGGTCGCGGGGCCCAGACGGTCGCGGGGCCTAGACGGTCGCGGGCAACCGGGCGGGCGTGGCGCCGGCTGTCCCGGGCGGGGCGGACGTCGGCAGGGGGCCGCGGGTGCTGACGTGCGCCCACGCGGCGGTCGCGAAGATGACCGCGGCGGTCAGGACGTGCACCCCGGCAAGCAGCGGCGGGGTGCCGAAGAAGTACTGGGCGTAGCCGAGGGCACTCTGAGCCACCTCGAGCAGCACGAGCGCGCGCACCGAGCCGCCGACCGCCGCCGGCGCCCCCAGTGCGCGAGCCGCGAGGGCGGTCGCAAGGGTCAGCCCGACCAGCAGGTAGACGGCGTCGGCGTGCAGCTGCGTGACGCTGCGCGGGTCGAAGGGCAGCCGCGCGACATCGTTGCTGCCTGCGTGCGGCCCGGTGCCCGTGACCACGCTGCCGAGCGCCAGCACGACCGTGGTCGAGAGCAGCAGAGCGCCGGTGAGCAGCCGGAGCTCCGGGCGCACCAACAGCGCGCGCGGCTCAGCCGGGCCATCCAGGCAGCGCCGCACGAGCGCCGCCGCCGCGAGCAGCAGTGGGAACGAGACGAGGAAGTGCCCGATCAGCACGTACGGGTTGAGCCCGGTGAGCACCAGGATCCCCCCGATGACGGCCTGCAGCGGCACCACCAGCACCTGCACCGCCGCCAGCCGGCTCCAGGACCGCGGCAGCCGGACCGCGCTGCGGCGCACCGCGAGCAGCAGCAGCACGCCGACGACCTCGAGTGCCACCGCGAGCAGCCGGTTGCCGAACTCGATGTAGCCGTGCGCCCCGAGCTCAGCGGTGTTGACGACCGAGGCCCCGGTGCAGCGCGGCCAGGTCGGGCAGCCCAACCCCGAGCCGGTCAGCCGGACGGCCGCGCCGGTCGCTACGAGCACGACGTTGAGGACCAGGGCGAGGACCGCGAGACGCAGTACCACGACCGGCTTGGGGTGCAGCAGGGCACGGACATCCACATCGCGAGCGTACGGTCGCGCGGCAGGCCGGGCCTGCCCGGACCTCGTACGATCGGTCACGTGAGGACCCGTCTGCTGCGCCCGTCGTGGCTGCTGATGCACGTGCTCGTCGTGCTGGCGCTCTACGCGTTGCTGCGGCTCGGGATCTGGCAGTGGGGCCGCGGCGCCCAGACCGGTTCGATCCGCAACTACAGCTACGGGTTGGAGTGGTGGGCCTTCCTGGCGCTGACCCTCGCCGGCTGGACGAAGTTCTGCCTGGACGAGACCGCACCGGCCGTGGCCCCGCCCGTGCGGACTCCGGCCCCGCCGCTACCGGTCGTCAAGACGGTGCGCGAGGACGACGACCCCGAGCTCGCCGCGTGGAACGCCAGGTTCGCCGAGCTCGCCCGCCGCGACAGCTCAGCGTGAGGGACCCTTTGCTGCGCTACCGGGTGATGGCCAACGTCGTCGGCGCGGTGCTGCTCGTGCTGGTGTTCGTCGCCGTACCCCTGCGCTACGTCGGGGGGCACCCGGCGCTCAGCAAGACCGTCAGTCCGATCCACGGGGCGCTGTACATGGTGCTGGTGGTCTGCGTCATCCTGTTGGGCCGGGCGCGTCGCTGGCCGGTCCGCCGGGTCGTCCTGGTCGCGCTCGGCGGGACCGTGCCGGTGTTGTCGTTCCTGGTCGAG
Organism: Frankiales bacterium; assembly: GCA_043784245.1. Lineage (GTDB taxonomy): Bacteria > Actinomycetota > Actinomycetes > Mycobacteriales > SCTD01 > JAYVYM01. The sequence continues at coordinate 816 of JAYVYM010000190.1, read as the reverse complement.
CGCCGAGTGGCCGCCCGGGAGGCCCTCGTCCGGATGTGACGTCAGGCCACCGCGGAGCTGGCGGCGCGGTCGATCAACCGCAGGAGCGCATCGTCCACGATCGACTGCCTGGTGATGTTGACGGAGTGGCCGGCGCCAGGGACAACGACCAGCTCGGCGCCCGGGCCGATCGCCTCGGCCATCCGACGGCTGTGTGACGCCGGGGTGAGCCGGTCGCTGTCACCGACCAGCACGGTCACCGGCACCGCCCGAAGGACCTGCAGCGCAGCGGTTTCGTCGTGGGCCAGAAACGTCGGGTAGAACGCCGCGCTGATCGTCAACGGGGCCTGCTCCAGCAGGTCCTGGACCAGCGTGACGGTCGCCGGGTCGGCGTCGTCGCGGCCGAACAGGTAACGGCGGATCATGGCGCGGCCGAGCCGGGTGCCGGGGCGGTTGAGGCGCTGCAGCAGCGGTGCGAGCACCCGCAGCCACCACAGCCACAGCGGCAGCAGGCCCAGCCGCTTGCCGACCCGGGCCCACAGCCCGACCAGGCCGCCGGCGACCAGACCGCCCGCGGACGTGGCCAGGAGGAAGACGCCGCGGACCCGGGTCCCGAACTGTTCCGGGTGCTGGCGGGCGTACGCCAGGACGGTCATCCCGCCCATCGAGTGACCGAGCAGGACGACCGCCCCGGTGCGGGCGTGCCGGGAGAGGACCGCGGCGAGGTCGCGGCCGAGTTGGTCGATGGTGGCGTGCCGGACATCGCCCCAGCCGGACCTGCCGTGGCCGCGCTGGTCGTACAGCACGACACGCACCCGGCCGCGCAACGTCTCGCGC
>JAYVYM010000189.1:0-10214 GCA_043784245.1 Frankiales bacterium | reverse complement strand
GCTCACTGGCGGACGGTCCTTCCTTCGACGGTCCAGCCGCTGCGGGCCAGCCGGCCGACAGCCTCGACGTAGAGCGGGTGCTCCACGTCCTGGATGCGTGCGTGCAGGGTGGCTTCGGTGTCGCCGGGCAGCACCGGCACCGCGGCCTGGGCGACGACCGGCCCGGTGTCGATGCCCTCGTCGACCAGGTGGACGGTCACGCCGGTCACCTTGACGCCGTACACGAGCGCGTCACGGACGGCGTGCGCACCGGGGAAGGCCGGCAGCAGCGCGGGGTGGGTGTTCGTGACCCGGAACCGCGCCAGGAACGACGGCGCGAGGATCCGCATGAAGCCGGCACAGACCACCAGGTCCGGCGCGTACGCACCGACCGCGTCGGCCAGCTCGACGTCCCACGCGACGCGGTCACCGAGCAGCGGCACCGCAAAGCCCGGGATGCCCGCCCGGGCGGCCCGCTGCAGGGCCGGGGCAGCCGGCCGGTCAGATCCCACGGCCACGACCTGCGCGCCGTACGCCGGCTCGACCGCCGCCTCGAGCAGCGCCTGCAGCGTCGTCCCCTCGCCGGACGCGAGAACGACGAGGCGGGCGGACAGGGCTGCTCCTAGGGACGTGGCGTGCGGGGATGGCCAGGCTATCGGGACCCCCGACAGCCGCCGCGGTGCTTCCACATCGCGCACGGACCCCGATCGCCGTCACCTGCGACGCGCGACGACTCCAGCCGGGGCCCGCGCCACCCGAAGCGGATGTGTGAGCACACCCGAGGAACCGTTCGACCCGCTCCGCCCTGCGCAGACCCCGCCGGCCGGCTACGGGGCCCCGCTCGGCTACGGCCCGCCGGCCGGCTACGGGGCCCCGCCCGGCTACGGCCCGCCGGCCGGCTACGGGGCCCCGCCCGGCTATGGCCCGCCGGCCGGCTACAGCCCACCCGCCGGCTACGGCCCGGTCTTCGGTCGGGGCGGGTTGCCTGAGCTCGCGAGCTGGGGGCAACGCGTTGCGGCCTCGCTGCTGGACGGCCTCGTTCTGTTCGGGGTCATCTTCTTGGCCGCGCTGCTCGGGCTGCTGCTCAGGTCGGTCTCGGTCCCGCTCGGCACCCTCGTGATCGTGCTCGGCTACCTGGCCGGGCTCGGCGTGTTCGTCTGGCAGCTGGTCGTGCAGGGCCGCACCGGGCAGACGATCGGCAAGCGCGCCGTCGGGCTGCGACTGCTGCGCGAGCAGGACGGCCAGGTCATCGGCGCGGGCCTGTCGGTCGCCCGCTACTTCGTGCACCTGCTCGACTCGTACTCGATCGTCGGCTACCTGTGGCCGATCTGGGACGACAAGAAGCAGACCTTCGCCGACAAGATCCTCAAGACGGTCGTCGTACGTACATGACGGGGTAGTTCGGACGGTCCCCGACGAGGAAACGACTGAGACGGCGGCTGTCCTGATCGTGGTCCTCGCGGTGGCCGGGACGACCTCGGTTCCGTCCACCGTCAACACCGGCGGCTGAGCCACGCCCTAGCGTGGGCTGGTGAGCCCAGCTGACGACCCGTACGCGTCGCCGCCGCGCGACGGCGAAGCCGGTTCACCGGCCACCCCGACGTCCGCGGCCGCTCCGCTGGTACCAACTCCGCACGGCGCCACACCGTATGGGGAGCCGCGCCCGCCGCCTGCGTGGGGACCGCCCTCCGGCGGCTCCCAGAGCGGTCCACCGCGACCTACTGGCGCCGGCGGGGTCGGAGTTGCGGCCTTGACGAGCGGGGTCCTGTCGGTGTTGCTCGGGGTCACCATCATCGGCGGTGTGCTGCTGGGTGCCTTCGCCATCTCACTCGGCGTACGAGGTCTGGCGCGCCGCCGCGCCACTGGCGGCCGCGCCGGGACGGCGGTCGCCGGGACGCTGCTCGGCGTCCTCGGACTCGTGATCGCGGGTGGTACCTGGCTGTACGTACGCGACGACGTGCGTGACTACAACCAATGCCGACGCGGCTCCGTCAGCCCCGCACAAGATGCCGCCTGCAAGGAGCAACTGCGGCGAGGGATCGAGGGCCGCTGACCGGTGACTCGCAGAAATCCGTGGCCGGCTCGCAGCGCTTTGTGGCCGGAGCGCGTCTCGCCGGCGACGCGGGTGCTCGCTGCCGCGCCGGTGACAACTCCGCGGGCTGGATGACGCGGTAGACCGTGGACCGGGCGACATCGAACATCCCGGGGAGCTTGAGGGTGGTGTACTGGCCGGCTCCGAGCTCGGGCCGCGATGTTGTGCCATCGGGGCGTACGCCTCGGTCGGAGACAGGCGCCGGCCAGGGTTCATGCGGCCCCCTCGAATCGGCGGCGCACGAGAGACGTGCGGCGAGGGCGGCGTACCTCCGGTCCAGTCGCCCGGCAACCTGGTGTTGCAGCCGCTGCACCTCCTGGAAGCCCGCCTTCGCCAGAACCACATCCGGAACGAGACGTCGGGTTGCCCGGGCCCTGACGGGGTCGGTCTGTACGAGCGGGCGGGCGCCGCGCTGGTCGCGGCCCAGGACACGCACGATGGGTCCGGGTTCTGTCCCGGACTGCGCTGGACACACTCATCCGCTTGGCCTGTCGGTCCAGCCGTCGGCGGAGAGGTATCGGCCGTCGCGTAGCCGGATAGTCTTGTGGCCTTGGTGTAGGTGGTGGTGGGTGTGGTGGCAGACCGGGATGCTGTCGGTGTAGCTGGTGGTCCCCGTCGATGCCCAGCTGTGCGGGTGGTGCGGGACGAGTGGGGTGCCTGGTGGGCTGGGGCAGCCGGCGGCGGCGCACCGGCCGCCCCATTGGGCGTGCAGGGCGTGTCGTTCGTGGGCTTTGAGGGTCCGCTGGGTGTGGCTGGTCTCGATGACCGCCCAGGCTGAGGACGAGCCGGGTGAGTTGGCTGTCGCACAGCCACCGGCGGGCCAGCGGGGCGGGGATGGAGGCCCCGGACGCTGCGACGGCCGGCGGCGCGCCGGGCTCGTTGTTCAGGGTGGCGAGCGGGACGGTGATCAGCAGGTGCGGGACGGCTTTGCCGCGGGTGCCGAGCGCCCCTGAGTCCAGTAGCGCCCGCAGGCCCAGGGCGAGCGCGTCGTGGTCACGCTGGACTTTCGACCGGGGTGCCCGCGGCTCGACGTCCGGGTCGTCCGCGGGCACGCCGGCATCAATGCGGCGCCGGCTGGCCCAGGCGGCGGTGTCGGCGGGGTTGTCCGGGTCGGTCGCGCGGGCGGCGGCCAGGACGGTGAACAGCAGCTCCCCGCACTCGGCATCGAGCTGACCGCGGCTGACCTGCCAGCCGGTCCCGTCGTAGCTCCGGATCATCTTGAAGGCGCGTTGCGCGTGGGCGGACTCGCACCGGTCGGTGAGCTGCTGCGGGAGCAGCGCATCGACCAGGCGGTCCAGGGCCTGCTCGAGCTGGCCGGGCTCCAGGTGCTGCGCGAGCAGCAGCAGCGCGAGCTCGAGCCGGCCGAGCTGCGAGCCGGGCAGGTCGGCGATGACGGTCAACTCGGCGAGCAGCGCGGGCAGCTGCCGGTCGTCGTCGCCCAGGCCACCGCGGGCCTCGGCGAGCATCGCCAGCACCCCGTCGACGATCACGTTACGGACGGCCAGCTCGCCCGGTTGGCCGTCGACCAGCCCGTCCGGCCGGTCGGTGTGCCGGCGGAGCTTGTCCAGCGCAGTCGCGACCTTGCCGGCCGAGGGCAACGCCAGCCGGCCCTCGGCGACCGCCGCGGCCAATGCCGGCACCGCCTCCAGCTTCTTGGCAAGCGCCACGAAGCTGGCCGGCAGACCGACCCGCTGGGCGGCGACCCACGCACACGTCGACGGCGACCCGGCCAGGGCGTGCAGACCCCGGCTGTGCACATCGGCGACCCGGGCCAACGACACCGCCGTCAGCTTCTCCAGCTCAGCCAACACCACCGCCGCCTCCGCCAGCGCCTGCGCGCCCGACAGCTCCACCGCACATTGGCCGCGGACCGCCGCGACCCCAGCGACCAGCAGCCCGAGCGGCGCGGACAGCACTGCCGTCATGCCCTGCCACCCCCCACCGGTGTCGATCGCATGTTCGAAGACTACCGCGTTGGGGCGCGCCTTTCGACGTATAAGGCAGACGTCCGCGACGAGTTTAAACTGTGGATAACTGACGCGCCTTGTCAGATGCCGGTGCTACCGGGCTGGCTTTTTTTGCCGCCGGATCCGACGGCGCGGGTGACCGGAAAGCGGCCGAGGCGACCGCAATCACCGGCCTTGGATCCTCGGGGCGGGAACGCCGGTCGAGCGGGGGTTCGGGTCTGCCACGGGGCAGGTGCGCGGCGGGTGATGCGGCCCCGGGGTGCATTCCGGCTAGGACCACCACTGCGTGTGAGGTCGCGCGGGTGTGGGGCAGCCGAGCCGAGCCGGCGCCGGCGCCGGCGTGCGCGCCCGAGCCTGCGCCTACGCGTGCGGCTGCGCGGCTGAGGAAGCCCGAGACTGCCGCCGCCGGTACCGTCGCTGGACGCCGGCCAACGACGCGGCGCCGGCGCTGACCTCGACGGCCACGGCGAGCCCGATCCGCCAGCCGGACGGGCCGACCTGGCTGAGGTGGCCGCCGCCGAGCGGGCCCCCCGACACCACCGCGAGCAGCGCGAACGCAGCACCGGCCAGCGGACCGGCGAGCAACGCGTCGGACAGCCGACCGTTGCGCCGCCCGGCGAGCCGGCCCGCAATCACCCCGGCCAGCAGCGGGATCGCGAGGACCAGCAGCCCCATTCCGATCGGCAAGGAAGCAGCGGGTAGGGCGGCGAGCAGGGGGACCGCCGGAAGTGGTCCGGTCGTCACACCGAACGGCCCGAACGCGGTGCCCACCCCGACAGCCAGGCCGGGACCGGCCAGGTAGCAAGCACCCCAGACGGCGGCGGTAGGCACCATCAGCAGGCCGAGCAGGAGCAGCCCGAAGCCGCCGACGACGCCCGGGGAGGAGGCCGCCGCCAGGTCCGCAGCCTCGCCGAGGTGGAGGACCAGAGAGCCCCCGGCGAGCAGCGCGCCCGCTCCCAGCAGCGTGAGCAGAGCCGCGGCGGCCGGCGCGAGCGCGCCACCTACCCGGGTGGGTATTGCAGCCCGCAGCGCCGGCCCGAGCTGCGCGCCGCGCAGCACGCCCGTACCCGCGCCGATCAGCGCGATCACGCTGGCGCCGACCAGAGCCTGCGCCGCCGCGGGCTCGACGTGTGCGCTGCGGGCCAGCCCGGCAACCACGGTGACGGCGAGGGCGTACGGCCCTGCGACCCCCGCGGCGAGCCGGGCCGCGTCCGGGATCGCGGTGACCTCGTGCTGGGACGCAGCGTGGCGGGCAGCCCGTTCGAGCAACAGCAGGGGCAGCGCGAACAAGCCCAACGGCACGAGCCCGATGATCCCCCCGGTCGCCGCAAGCCCGGTCCCGTGCGCCAGTAGCCAGATCTGGGCAACCATCCCGACCGCGGCGCCTACACCGGCTCCGGAGCGGCTGTCGGCAGCCCAGACCAGCAGGACGGGTACAGCCACCGCGACCAGCCCGGCGCCGAGCGCCCAGGCGGCTGCCGGCAGGCCGGCCCGCAGCAGGCCCGGGCGAGACCCGGCCCGGCTCCGGGACGGCGGACGTGCGGGCCGGGCAGGGCGGGAGACGGTGTCGGTCATCGGCAGGCAGTCTCCCAGCCGGCGCCGCCCTCGCCCGCGCGGCTCGCCGAACACTGCCGCGCGGGCACCGGGGCATCGAGGCCGCTGCCGGCCGACCCGGCTACATCGTCTGCATGATCTCGCGCATCAGCTCGGCGGTGGCCGACGGCGTCTTGCCGACCTTGACGCCGGCGGCCTCCAGGGCCTGCTGCTTGGCCTGCGCGGTGCCCGACGAGCCCGAGACGATGGCGCCGGCATGACCCATCGTCTTGCCTTCGGGGGCCGTGAAACCGGCCACGTAGCCGACGACCGGCTTGCTGACCGAGGCCGCAATGAAATCGGCGGCCCGCTCCTCGGCGTCGCCGCCGATCTCACCGATCATCACGATCGCATCGGTCTCGGGGTCCGCCTCGAACGCCTCGAGCGCGTCGATGTGCGTGGTACCGATCACCGGGTCACCGCCGATGCCGATCGCGGTCGAGAAGCCGAAGTCGCGCAGCTCGTACATCATCTGATACGTCAACGTGCCGCTCTTGCTGACCAGCCCGATCCGGCCGGGGTTCGGCGCGATGGTCGCCGGGATGATACCCGCGTTGCTCTTGCCGGGGCTGATCAGACCGGGGCAGTTCGGGCCGATGATGCGGGTGCTCCGGCCCTGGCTGTACTGCCAGAACCATGCGGAGTCATGCACCGGGATGCCCTCGGTGATCACGACGGCCAGCCCGATGCCCGCATCGATCGCCTCGACGACAGCGGCTCTGGCGAACGCCGGCGGTACGAAGACCACGCTGACGTCGGCGCCGGTCGTCGCCATGGCCTCGGCGACCGTGGCGAAGACCGGGATGCCATCAACATCGGAACCCGCCTTGCGCGGGTTGACGCCACCGACGACCTGGGTGCCGGAGGCCACCATCCGGCGGGTGTGCTTCGTGCCCTCGGACCCGGTGATGCCCTGGACGATCACTTTGCTGCTGGCGGTCAGGAAGATGGCCATGTCAGCGGCCGCCGTTCGCGAGCTCGGCGGCCTTGTCGGCGGCGCCGTCCATCGTGTCGACGACCGTGACCAGCGGGTGCGCGGCCTCGGCGAGGATGCGGTGCCCCTCCTCGACGTTGTTGCCGTCCAGACGTACGACCAGCGGCTTGGTCTCCTTGTCGCCGAGCATCGCCAGCGCCTGCACGATCCCGTCCGCCACCGCGTCGCAGGACGTGATGCCGCCGAAGACGTTGACGAACACCGAGCGCACGTCGGGGTCGGACAGAATGATCTCCAGCCCGTCGGCCATCACCTGCGCCGACGCGCCGCCGCCGATGTCGAGGAAGTTGGCGGGCTTCACGCCGCCATGCGCCTCGCCGGCGTACGCGACCACGTCCAGCGTCGACATGACCAGGCCCGCTCCGTTGCCGATGATGCCGACCTGGCCGTCGAGCTTGACGTAGTTCAGGCCCTTGGCCTTGGCGCGGCCCTCCAGGTCGTCAGCCGCCACCGGGTCGGCGTACGCCGTGAAGACGTCGGCGTGCCGGAACTCGGCGTTCGCGTCGAGGGTGACCTTGCCGTCCAGCGCGACGATGCGGCCGTCGGGGGTCTTCACCAGCGGGTTGACCTCGACCAGGGTGGCCTCCTCTCCGGTGAAGACCTGCCACAGGCTGACCAGGACCGCGGCGACCTGGTCGGCGACGTCGGGCGGGAAGCCGGCGGCCGCGACGATCTCGCGGGCCTTGGCCTCGTCGCAGCCCGTTACCGCGTCGACAGCGACCCGCGCGAGCGCCTCCGGGCGCTCGACCGCGAGCTGCTCGATCTCCATGCCGCCCTCGACACTGGCCATCGCCAGGTAGCTGCGGTTGGCCCGGTCCAGAAGGAAGGACACGTAGTACTCGGTATCAATGTCGCTGGCCTCGGTCACCAGCACCTTGTGCACGACGTGACCCTTGATGTCCAGGCCGAGGATGCCCCGGGCCTTCTCCACGGCCTCGTCGGGTGTCTCGGCCAGCTTGACACCGCCGGCCTTGCCACGGCCGCCGGTCTTCACCTGGGCCTTGACGACGACGGCCTTGCCGATGCGCTCGGCGACCCCGCGCGCGGCGTCGGCAGTATCGACCGTCTCGCCGGGCAGCACGGGCACGCCGTGCTTGGCGAAGAGCTCCTTCGCCTGGTACTCCATGAGGTCCACAGGGGTTCCAGTCCGTTCGACGACAGTGTCGACGCAGGCTAACGACCTCCCCGGCGGCAGCCGCGGGTCGGGTGCCCCGGCGCCGCCTCAGCCCTGCGCGGGCGCCGACTCGCCGACGTTGGCGCGTACCCACTCCACGATCGACTGGGTCGTGGCGCCGGGCGTGAACACCTTTGCGACGCCGATCCGAGCCAGCTCCGGGATATCGTCCACGGGGATGATGCCCCCACCGAAGACCACGACGTCGTCGGCACCGCGCTCGCGCAGCAGCGCCATGACCCGGGTGAACAGCGTCATATGCGCCCCGGACAGCACCGACAGCCCGACGCAGTCGGCGTCCTCCTGGATGGTGGTCTCGACGATCTGCTCGGGCGTCTGGTGCAGGCCGGTGTAGATGACCTCCATACCCGCGTCACGCAGCGCCCTGGCGACGACCTTGGCCCCACGGTCGTGGCCATCCAGGCCGGGCTTGGCGACGACGACGCGAATCCGGCCTTGGGCCGGGGCGACGGTGCTCACGGGGCCTCCTCGAGGGGGACGTACCTGCGCTCGGACAGTACGCGGCCACGCCGGGCGCCGGGTAGAGAGGACTCGACGGCGGACCGGGCTAGAGCTTCTGCAGTGGCGCGTACCGCAGCAGCAGCCACTTGCGGCCGGTGCCGGCGCCGAAGTCGACCTCCGCCTGCGCGCTGTCGCCACCGCCCCGGGTCGCGGTGACCGTGCCGAGGCCGAAGGCGTCGTGGTTGACCCGGTCGCCGACGTCGAGCGAGGGCACGGCGCGTAGCCCGGGGCCCGCGCTCACCGCCCGCGCGCTGCCGGTCATCCGGGTGGCCAGGCTGCTGAGCGCCGGCGTGCTCGTGACGGTGCTCTCGGCGCGCCGCCAGTCCACGGCCGCCGCCGGTACCTCCTCCAGGAACCGCGACGGTGGGTTGTACGACGTCTGCCCCCAGGCGCTGCGTACGGCGGCCCGCGACAGGTAGAGCCGCTCGCGGGCCCGGGTGATCCCGACGTAGGCCAGCCGGCGCTCCTCCTGCAGCTCCTTGGCGTCGCCCAGCGTGCGCAGGTGCGGGAAGACGCCGTCCTCGAGGCCGGTCAGGAACACGACGGGGTACTCCAGACCCTTGGCCGCGTGCAGCGTCATCAGGGTGACCACGCCGCCGGTCCCGTCGGCGTCGGGGATCTGGTCGGCGTCGGCCACCAGCGACACCTGCTCCAGGAACTCCGGGACGCCGCCGTCGGGCACCCGCTCGTTGAACTCGCGGGCCACCCCGACCAGCTCGGAGAGGTTCTCGACGCGGCTCTCATCCTGCGGGTCGGGGCTCGCGGCCAGCTCGGCGAGGTATCCGGTGCGGTCCAGCACCGCCTCCAGCACCTCTGCCGGGGGCATCCCGCCTTGCACCAGGGTGCGCAGCTCGTCCATCAGGTCGGCGAACTCCCGAATGCTCTTGGCCGACCGCGGAGCCAGCGTCAGGACCTCCTCGCACCGCCGTACGGCGTCGGCGAAGCCGATGCGCTCGCGCTCGGCGAACGACGTCAGGCACTCCTGGGCCTTGTCGCCGATGCCTCGCCGCGGCGTGTTGAGGATGCGGCGCAGGCTCACCAGGTCGGCCGGGTTCGCCAGCACCCGCAGGTAGGCCAGCGCGTCGCGGACCTCCCGGCGCTCGTAGAAGCGCACGCCGCCGACCACCCGGTAGGGCAGACCGACCCGGATGAACACCTCCTCGAACACCCGCGACTGCGCGTTGGTCCGGTAGAACACCGCCACGTCGTGGGGCTGGACGCCGTGCTCATCGCTGAGTCGGTCGACCTCCTGCGCCACGAACGCCGCCTCGTCGTGCTCGTTGTCAGCGACGTAGCCGACGACCTGCTCCCCGTCGCCGGCATCGGTCCACAGCCGCTTGTCCTTGCGCCCATCGTTCTGGGCGATGACCGCGTTGGCGGTCGTGAGGATGGTCTGCGTGGAGCGGTAGTTCTGCTCGAGCAGCACAACCTTGGCGTCCGGGAAGTCCTCCTCGAAGGCCAGGATGTTGCGGATGTCGGCGCCCCGGAAGGCGTAGATCGACTGGTCGGCGTCGCCGACGACGCACAGCTCACCGGTCGCGGCGGACGTGCTGACTCCGCCCTTCTCGCGGCCGACGCCGGCGCCGACCAGCTCGCGCACCAGCGTGTACTGGGCGTGGTTGGTGTCCTGGTACTCATCCACCAGCACGTGCCGGAAGCGCCGCCGGTAGTGCTCGGCGACGTCAGGAAAGGCCTGCAGCAGGTCGACGGTCGTCATGATCAGGTCATCGAAGTCGAAGGCGTTGGCCTGCTTCAGCCGGAGCTGGTAGCGCGAGTAGACCTCGGCGACCTGCAGCTCGGCGCCGTTGACCGCCCGGTCGTGGGCGGCCTCGGCGTCCACCAGCTCGTTCTTCAGGTCGCTGATCTGGTTGCTCATCGCGCGCGGCGGGACCC
>JAYVYM010000188.1:0-3690 GCA_043784245.1 Frankiales bacterium | reverse complement strand
GTTGACCATCGCCATACGCCCGAAACGGCCCTGCCCGACCGCGCGCTTGACGAGTTGCAGCGTCGCGTTCAGCCGGTTCTGCTTGACGACGAACAGCTTCACGCTGGCGTCGCGGCAGGCCCGCACCATCGCCACGCCCTCGTCCCACTTCGTGGCCATCGGCTTTTCACTCATCACATGGCGGCCTGCCCGGGCGACCTGGATCGCCTGGCGCGAATGCAGGCCGCTGGGCGTGGCGAGTACCCGACCGCGAGCGCCGCCCACAGGATGTGCAGGCCGGAGCCTGCCAGGGAGCCGGTGAGCAGGCCGTGCAGCCCCTCGAGCACCCCCGGCACGGGGTTCACAAAGGCCCCACCGCGCAGGTCGGGCCGTACCTGGGCGCGGAACGGCAACAGCGGGTCCCCCCGGGTCGCGCCGACCCAGAGCAGGTAGGCGCCGAGCCCGACAGCCGGCGCGGCCACCGCCGCTACACGTGCGGCGATCTCGCGGGCTGCGGCGACGCGCAGCCCCGGCAGCGCCTCGACGAGCACGACCGCCGCCAGCACGACCCCCGGCGGCCGGAGCCCGCCGACGAGCAGCCCGAGGCCGGCGACGAGCCACCAGCGGCGATCGCGGGCGGCCAGCAGCAGGCCGCAGACCAACGCGCCGTACAGCGGCTCGGTGTAGCCCATGACCTGCACGAACGCCGCGGGGGCAAAGGCCGCCGCCCACACCGCACGCTCGGCGACCGGCCGGCCGAAGCCCTCGCGCACGACCAGCCGGTGCAGCAGCAGCCCGAACGCGATGGCGCCGGTGTTGGACAGCACCAGCAGGGCCGCGCCCTCGGTGCCCAGCAGGACCGGCGACAGGCCGCGAGCGAGCAGCGGCAGCACCGGGAAGAACCGCAGCGCCTCAGGCGGCAGGTCGGCGTAGCCGTGCGCGGCGATCAGGTGGTACCAGCGCGCGTCCCAGCCCAGCAGCCCCTCGGTGCGCACCTGACCGTCCACGGCGCGCACCAGCTGGGCCAGGCCGAGCGCGATCAGGACGATCACCCGGGCGGCGACAAAAGACAGCAGGACCGGTCGCCACGGCAGCGCCGCCAGGCCCTCGCGGCACCGTCTGACGAGTCCGCGATGGGCCCACCCGACAGTGGAGGACCCAATCGGGCGCGGCGCGACCTCGACGGGCATCATGGGATCGTATGAGCACCGCTGCCACCGCGCCCAGCCGTCGGCCGGTCGCGCGTGTCGCGGGACGTCTCGGGCGTCGTCGGCCGGCGCTGGGGTTGGTGCTGATCGTCCTGGCAGTACTGCTCGGGCTGCTCGCCCGGCTGCACTCACCCAGCGCGCTGTGGCTCGACGAGGCGCTGTCACTCGGCATCGCCCGCCGCCCGGTCCCCGAGCTGCTCGACGCCCTGCGGCGGGACGGCTCGCCGCCCGTCTACTACCTGCTGCTGCACGGCTGGATCGCCGCGTTCGGCAGCTCTGACACGGCGGTCCGGGCGCTGTCGACGGTGCTCTCGTTCGCTGCCCTGCCGCTGGTGTGGCTCGCCGGGCGTCGGCTCGGCGGGCCCCCGACCGGTCGCGCGGCGATGCTGCTGCTGGCGGTCAGCCCGTTCGCGGTCCGTTACGCCACCGAGACGCGGATGTACGCGCTGGTGCAGCTGCTGAGCGCGGCCGGGCTGTTCGCCCTGCTGCGGGCGCTGGAGCGGCCCTCGCCCTGGCGGCTGCTGCCGGTGGGGCTGATCGCCGGGTTGCTGGCGCTCACCCACTACTGGGCGCTGTTCCTGCTCGCAGCCACGGCTCTGGTGCTGCTGGCTGTTGCCCGCCGAGGTGACCGCTCGGCCTACCGGGTGCTGGCGGCGTTGTCTGCCGGCGCCGTGCTGTTCCTACCGTGGCTGCCGACGTTTCTCTTCCAGATACGGCGCACCGGGACGCCGTGGGCACCCGTGCCCAAGCTCGTCGACGTCTGGTACTCCGTGACGGGTTGGGCGGGCGGCGGCGAGGGTCCAGCGGTGCTGCTGACGCTGCTGCTGCTCGGTCTGGCGCTGCTGGCGCTGGTGGGCAGCGCGCAGGGGCGCTCCGTCGTGCTGGGTACCAAGGTCGACCGCACCGCGCTGCTGCTGCTGGCCGGCTCGGCCGGCACGCTGGTGCTTGGCCTGGCCGTCGGAAGGGTGGTCGCGGCCGGCTACGCACCGCGCTACAGCTCAGTCGCGATCGTCCCGGCCCTGGTGCTCGCCGCGCTCGGGCTGCGCGCGCTACCGCCGCGCGCCCGGACGACCGCGCTGGTCCTGGTCGCGGTGTCCGGGCTGCTGTCCTCGCTCCCGCAGCTGACCTCGACCCGGCGCACCCAGGCAGCGGTGACCGCCGCAGCCCTGCGGGCGGGGCTCGCACCGGGTGACGTGGTCGCCTACTGCCCGGACCAGCTCGGTCCGGCAGTCAGCCGGCTGCTGCCGGCCGGCACCGACCAGGTCGTCTACCCGAGCTTCGCGGCCCCGGAGCTCATCGACTGGGTCGACTATGCCGAGCGCAACGCCACCGCGTCCCCGACGGCGTTTGCCCGCGCCCTGGCAGCGCGCTCCCCCGGGTCGCTGTGGCTGGTCAGCGCCGGCGGCTACCTGACCTTCGGCAGTCAGTGCGAGCAGCTCGCCGAGGCCCTGGTGGACCTGCGCGGGCGCGGCCTTGCGGTGCAGCGCCAGAGCGGGTTATACCAGGAGCAGCAGGCGGTCACGCGCTACCCGGCGCTGGGCAGCTCCGCACCTGTCAGGGGGGCCGCCACGCCGCGCTGACGTCGTAGGACGGTGGCGGCCAGGGCGATCAGGCCAGCGACGCCGTAGGACAACCGCCCGACGGTGACCGCGGGGCCGTCCAGGATGGTGGCGAAGAACAGCGGGTATGCCGCGGCGGCCATCGGCACGGCCCACCAGTCGCCGGTGAGCACCACCAGGGCGAGCAGCAGCAGCGCGTACCAGGGCTGCACGGGGGTGGTCAGCAGGAACACCGCGACCAGCAGGCGCACACCCGCCTGCGGCAGCGGCAGGTCACCGCGCAGCAGACACCCGAGGACAGCTGCGAGCGCCAGGATCACCACGACGGTCGCGGGAGTGCCGGTCAGGCCAGCAAGCCCCACGAGCAGATACCGGGTCCCCTGGCCGTAGTGCTCCTCCTGCAGATAGCCGGGCAGGTAGCCGATCACGTCGAACCCGACGGCCAGGATGTGCGGCGCGTACGTGAGCCCGGCCAGCGCAGCGGCGACGGCCACCACCCGGACCCTGGTGCCGCGGGCGCGCAGCAGCAGCGGTAGCAGCAGCACCGGGTAGACCTTGACGAGGACGGCGCCGGCCAGCGCGGCAGCCGACAGCACCGGCCGCCGGACCCAGGCAGCGACCGCGCCGAGCACGAACAGCACCGCGAGGACATCGACGTGCGCGTTCTGCACCGCCTCGAGCACCGCCAAGGGCGCGAGGGCGTAGACCGCGACGACCCGCGGGTCGCGCCCGGCCCGCCGGAGCAGCGCGAGCAGGGCAGCCAGCACGCCGAGATCCAGGCCCAGACCCGCCAGCTCATAGCCCTGGTCGCGAGCCGACAGCGGCACCAGCTGGTGCTCCAGCCAGAACCAGGCCTCCGCCACCGGCGGGTAGATCGTCGAGACGTTCGGCCGGTTGAGCAGAGTCTGCCGAGGCTGGTCGGCGAGCGCCGGTGGCCACAACCA
>JAYVYM010000187.1:0-4820 GCA_043784245.1 Frankiales bacterium | reverse complement strand
CCATGACGGCGGCCGCCACCTCGCTGTCGCGCAGGGTCTGCAGGGCCCGCCCCGTGCGGCTGCGCAGCAGATTCCTGGCGAACAGGTAGGCGAGAAGTGCTGCCACCAGACCGAGGTACCAGAGCCGCTCCACCTCGCCGAACGGCACGCCGGCCACGAACAGGTCAGGGCTCGAGTCGCTGAAGGAGAAGCCGAACAGCGAGAACTTCGGGGCGGTACGCCCGTTGAAGCCGCCGGTGATCGGGGTGGCCGTGTTGAGCAGGTGCTGACCGATGAAGACCAAGCCGAGCGAGGCGACCCCGAGGTAGATGCCGCGCAGCCGGGCCGCGACGGGGGAGAACAGCAACCCGGCCAGTCCTGCGGCGAGCACCCCGAGCACCATGCCGAGCAGCGGCGGCAGCTGCAGACCGTCAATCTTTGTGGCGCTACCACCCGGCGCACCGGAGACGAACACGTACGTCACCGCTCCGACGGCCAGGAAGAAGGCGTGCGCCAGCGAGAGCTGTCCGGTGGTGCCGACAAGCAGGTTCAGGCCGATGGCGCCGACGATGGCCGCGCTGGCGGCGAAACCCGTACGCAGCCAGAACTCATCGACGTAGAGGGGCAGGACCAGCAGGACCGCAGCCAGCGCGAGGAGCAGCACGATCCGGACGACCCGGCCGGCACCGGACGGCCGGGATGCGTTCCCGGCGAGCCGCCGGGAACCGTCGGCGGGGGGCGCCTGCGCGACGTCCAGCGACGCGGTCTCAGACACGGGTGAGCTCCTTGGTCCCGAACAGGCCGGAGGGGCGTACCAGCAGCACCAGGATCATCACGACGTACGGGACGACGTCGCCGAAGCCGCGGCCCAGGAACAGCAGCTGGTTCTGGTAGCCGGCGGCGAAGGACTCCGCCAGGCCGATCACCAGACCGCCGACCAGCGCGCCCCCCGTCGAGTCCAGGCCACCGAGAATCGCCGCCGGGAAGGCGCGCAGGGCGACGCCCTGGACGCCGGGGCTGACCCCGGGCGTCGGCGAGCCGACCAGGAACAGGCCGGCGACGGCGGCAAGCCCACCGGCGACCAGCCAGGCCAGCGCCGACACGCGGCCCAGCCGGATGCCCATCAGGGCTGCCGTCTCGCCGTCCTCGGCGGCGGCGCGCATCGCCACCCCCCAGTCGGAGAACTTGAAGACAGCAAAGAAGATGGCGATCAGCACGGCGGCGACGCCGATGGCGATCAGCCGATTGGCCGTGATGCCGACCTCACCCAGGCGGACGACGTTGCCCGCCCAGGGATGCTTGATGTTGGGGATGTCGGAGCCGATGCGGCGGGTCAGCTCGGTGACCAGCAGGATGTCGACACCGATCGTGAGGATTGCCAGGCTGATCACCTGCGCCCCGCGGAGCCGGTTGATGAGCACCCGCTCGACGAGCAGACCGAGCACCGCGGTCGCGGTGATACCCAGCAAAGCCGCCAGCCAGAAGCTCATCGACGCGTTGAGACGCGCAATCGTGAAGGCGCCGAACAGCAGCAGCGAGCCGTGCATGAAGCTGACGACCTCGCTGCTCTTGAAGATGACGGCGAAGCCGAGGGCGATCAGCGCGTAGATCGCGCCGAGCGACAGCCCGTTGATGAGCAGGGACAGGAACTGGGTCATGCGTGCCCTCCTGTGCTCGGGCCGGTTTCGTCGCCCGAGCCCAGGTAGGCCCGGATGACCTCGGGGTCGCGCTGCACCTGGGTCGGTGTGCCGTCGGCGATCAGCCGACCGAAATCGAGCACCGTCACGCGGTCCGCGATCCCCATGACCATGCCCATGTCGTGCTCGACGAGCACGACGCTGATCCCCAGGGCCTGCCGGATCTCCAGGATCGAGGCTGCCATCCGCCTGGTCTCCTCGGAGTTCATCCCCGCGACCGGCTCGTCGAGCAGCAGCAGGTCGGGCTCGGTGCACAGCGCGCGCGCCACCTCGACCCGCTTCTGGTCGCCGTAGGACAGCACCCCGACCGGCACGTCGACCTTGTCGCCGAGCTCCAGGAAGTCCGCGATCTCGCGGGCCCGCGCACCGTGCAACCTGCCCTCGCGGGTCGCCCGCGGGAGGCGCAGGCCGGCTGACAGGAAGCCCGCCCGGGTCAGGTGGTGCCGGCCCAGCATCAGGTTCTCGATGACGGTCTGCCCACCCGACAGCGCGATGTTCTGGAACGCGCGGGCGACGTGCAGCTTGGCGATCTGGTGCGGCTTCATGCGGGTCAGCACGGCGTCGCCGAAGCGCACCTCGCCCGCGGTGGCGCGGTAGACCCCGGACAAGACATTGAACATCGTCGACTTGCCGGCCCCGTTGGGCCCGATGATCGCGTGCACGGTGCCGGGCTCGACGGTGAACGAGACCTCCGACAGCGCGACGAGCGCGCCGAAGCGCACGGTGACGCCTCGTACCTCCAGCGGCGGAATGCCTCGCTCGGCGGCGGTGGGCTCCGTCGCAGCCGGGGACGCGGTCACGCCGGCCACCGGGACAGTGTCCGGTGGCCGGCAACCGCCTCCTGCACCTGCGCCTGGTCGCTGTCCTCGGCGCCGTGCCCGAGGTAGAGACGCTGCACCTGTTCGGTCCTCGCCAACTCGTCGGCCGCTCCGGACAGCGCCACCTCACCGACATCCAGGACGTACGCGAGGTCGGCGACGCCGAGCGCCATCGTGGCGTTCTGCTCCACGAGCAGTACCGAGGTGCCCTGCCGGTTGATCTCCTTCACGATCTCGCCGATCTGGCCGATGATGCGGGGCGCCAGGCCGAGCGACGGCTCGTCGAGCAGCAGCAGCTCCGGACCGGCCATCAGCGCCCGGCCGATCGCGAGCATCTGCTGCTCGCCGCCCGACAGCAGCCCGGCCCGGCCGTGGCGCCGGTCGGCCAGCACCGGGAACAGGTCGAAGACGCGCTTCTGGGCGCCGGACCGGGCGCCCTTGTCGCGGGACCCCATCCCGCCGGCGCGCAGGTTCTCCTCCACGGTGAGGCGGCTGAAGATCCGCCGACCCTCCGGCACCTGCACCAGGCCGAGCGCCACACACGCGGCCGGGTCCTTGCCGACCAGGCTGATGCCGCCGAAGGAGATCGTGCCGGCGTCGACCTTGCCGCGGTGCAGCTTCAAGGTGCTGGAGATGGTACGCAGCAAGGTCGTCTTGCCGGCGCCGTTGCTGCCCAGGACGGCGACCACCTTGCCGTCCGGGACGCGCAGGCTGACGCCCCGCAGCGCGCGCACGGCACCGCCGTAGCTGACCTGCAGGTCGACTACCTCAAGCACGCGCGCAGCTCCCCTCTCGTCACGGTCGCAATACCCAACCACGTTCTGTGACCCCGATCACGGCGACTCGCACAACAGTGCACGGTCGTTACCGGGCCGGCCGCGTACCGTCCGGTCCGCCCGTCAGCGCCAAGGAGACAGTCGTGGAGCAGGTCGTCCGAAAGATCACCCGGTTTGCGCTGGCCGACGTGGGCGGGTTACCGCCGGACCTCCGCGAGCGGATCACCGCGATCGGCGACCGGACCGGCTTCGTGCCGAACGTCTTCCTCGGGCTGGCGCACCGCCCCGACGAGCTGCGGGCCTTCCTCGCCTACCACGACGCGATCATGGAGCGCGACAGCGGCCTGTCGAAGGCCGAGCGGGAGATGATCGTGGTGGCGACCAGCGCTGAGCGCGACTGCACCTACTGCGTGGTGGCGCACGGAGCGGTCCTGCGGGTGCGCGCGAAGGACCCGCTGATCGCCGACCACCTGGCCACCAACTGGCGACAGGCCCCGGTGACGGCTCGGCAGGCCGCGCTCCTGGCGTACGCGGTGAAGCTGTCGACCACACCGGAGCTTGTCGAGGACGCCGACCTCGACGTCCTGCGTACGCACGGGCTGACCGACGACGACATCTGGGATGTCGGCGCGGTGACGGCGTTCTTCGCGATGTCGAACCGGCTCGCGCACGCCATGGCGCTGGTGCCGAACGAGGAGTTCCACCTGATGGGCCGGATCCCGAGGTCCTAGGCCGGCGCGCAGGGACCCGTCGCCGGTCTACACGCCGATCGCGCTGAAGCCGCCGTCCACGTAGACGATCGTGCCGGTGGTGGCCGGGAACCAGTCCGACAGCAGCGCGACGCAGGAGCGCGCGACGGGCTCGGGGTCGCGGATGTCCCAGCCCAGCGGGGCCCGCTCGGCCCACGCCTGCTCGAACTTCGCGAAGCCGGGGATGCTCTTGGCGGCCATCGTCCGCAGCGGGCCGGCGGCGATCAGGTTGGCGCGTACGCCGTGCGGCCCGAGGTCGCGGGCGAGGTAGCGGTTCGCGGACTCGAGGCCCGCCTTCGCGACGCCCATCCAGTCGTACTCGGGCCAGGCGACGCGCGCGTCGAAGTCGAGCCCGACGTAGGAGGACCCCCGCGGCATCATCGGCAGGCAGGCGCGGGCCAGCGCCGGGTAGGACCAGGTCGAGACGTGCAGGGCGACCCCGACGTCCTCCCAGCGCGTGTCGAGCACTCCCCCACCGAGCGCACCGGCGGGCGCGAAACCGACCGCGTGCAGCACGCCGTCCAAGCCGTCGACGTGTGCCCCTACCCGCTCCGGGAGCGCGGCCAGGTCGTCCTCGTTCGTGACGTCGAGCTCGACCACAGCAGGCTCGCCGGGTAGCCGCCGGGCGATCCGCCTGGTCAGCGACGCGCTGCGCCCGAACCCGCTGAGCACGACGGTGGCGCCCTGCTCGGCAGCCGTCCTGGCAACCGAGAATGCGATCGACTGCTCGGTCAGTACCCCGGTGACCAGCAGGCGTTTGCCCTCGAGCAGCCCGCTCACGCGGCACCCGACAGGTGCTCG
>JAYVYM010000186.1:0-7049 GCA_043784245.1 Frankiales bacterium | reverse complement strand
CTTTCGGGGTGGTGCCGGACGCGCCGGCCACGGAGTTCGGCTACCTCGAGCTCGGCGACCCGCTGACCGGGTCGGCCCGGGTGGTGGCCAGCTTCCGGGAGAAGCCCGACCTCGAGACCGCCGAGCGCTTCGTGGCGCAGGGTGCGCTGTGGAACTCCGGCATGTTCGTCTGGCGGGCAGCGACCCTGCTGGCGGCCGTCCGCGAGTTCGAGCCCGAGACGGCGGCGCTGGTCGAGCGCGTGGCAGCGGGCGACGTCGCGGCCTGGGACGGCGTACCCAGGCGCTCGGTCGACTACGGCGTCATGGAGCCGGCCGCGGCTGCTGACCGGTTCACCGTTGCCGCGCTGCCGCTGACTGCACGCTGGCGCGACGTCGGCTCGTGGCCGTCGTACGGCGAGGCGCTGGGGCCCGACGTGGACGGCAACGCCGTCGGGGCGCGCGCGATTCTGCACGACAGCCGAGACTGCGTCGTGACCTCGTCCGACCCCGCGCACCTGGTGGCCCTGATCGGGTGCGAGGGTCTGGTCGTGGTCCACACACCGACCGCGACCCTGGTGATGCCCGCCGACCAGGCGCAGCGCGTCAAGGAGCTGCACGGGCTGGTTGCCTCGCAGGCCCCGGAGCTGGCATGAGGGGCACCGACGCCGCCGGCCTCGTCGGTTACGCGCTCGCGGCCCCGTTCACCCTGTACCCGCCGTTGTTCAAGCGGATGTGGAACAACCGCGACAACAGACTGTTCGCCGTCCAGGAGGTCGGCGTCGCTCTCATCGTGGTCGCGTGGCTCGGCCGGCGCACTGCCCCGGGGGTGGTTGTCAACGGCGCGTACGGCGTGGGGCTCGCCGTCGCGTACGTCATCGCGGGCCGTCGCGGTGGCCGGCGGCAGTGACGGGTCCGGTGACGGCCCCGGTCGCGTCCGCGGCCTGCTCCCCGGACGCCGTCACCACCTGGCGGCCGCAGCTGCCGGTCGACATGCACCGCACCTTGGCGCCGCTCTCGCGTGGGCGCGCAGACCCGACGCACCGGGTAGCGACCGACGGGGCGCTGTGGCGGACCACCTGCACCGATGACGGGCCGGCGACGTACCGGCTGGTGCAACGCGGGTCGCACGAGGTCGACTGCCAGGCGTGGGGTCCCGGCGCCGCCCGGGTGGTGGCCGGGCTCGCCGATCTGCTCGGCGGCCGCGACACGGCGGCCGGGTTCGTGCCCGGCCACCGGTTGCTGTCCGACACCCATGCCCGGCACCCGGGGCTGCGCGTGCCGCGGACCGGGCGGGTGTTCGAAGCGCTGGTGCCGGCGGTCCTGGAGCAGAAGGTCACCGGGAAGCAGGCCCGCGGGTCCTTTCGCACCCTGGTGCTGCGCTTCGGTGCGGCCGCCCCGGGTCCGGCGCCGGCAGACATGCGGGTGCCGCCCCCCGCTGACGTGTGGCGTCGGGTGCCCTCGTGGGAGTGGCACCGGGCCGGCGTGGATCCCCAGCGGGCCCGGACGGTCTGCGAGGCGGCCCGGATCGCGCCCCGGCTGGAGGAGGCGGTCGGGATGCTGCCTGCCGCTGCCGAGCGACGGCTGTGCGCCGTGCCGGGCATCGGCGCCTGGACCGCCGCCGAGATCGCGCAGCGGGCGCTCGGGGACACCGACGCGCTGAGCGTCGGCGACTACCACCTCTCGCAGTTCGTCGGCTGGGCGCTGGTCGGCCGACCGCTCGACGATGCCGGCATGGTCGCGCTGCTCGAGCCCTGGCAGCCGCACCGCTACCGCGTCGTACGCCTGCTGGAGTGCAGCGGAGCGGCCAAGCCGCGCTTCGGGCCGCGGCTGACCGTGCAGGACCACCGCCGACACTGATCGACGCCAGCTCCGGTCGAACCGGCCCGATGCCGTTTCACGGGCCGTCGGGCAGACTGGGCACGGCCTGGGTCCAAGGACGGAGGGGTGCCGGTGGCGGTCGAGAGCCTGCGGCCGGGTGATCCCTGCCTCGTCGGCCCGCACCGGCTCCTGGGTCGTCTCGGCCAGGGCGGCATGGGCACCGTCTTCCTCGCTGTCACGCCGGATGACCGGGTAGTCGCGGTCAAGGTGCTGCGGGACGGCTGCGTGGACGCGGAGGGCCGTCGCCGGTTCCGGCGTGAGCTCGAGGTGCTGCAGCGCGTACGCGGTCCGCACCTCGTCGAGGTCCTCGGCGGTGACGCGTCGGCCGTCACACCCTGGATCGTCACGCGGTTCGTCCCCGGGCAGCGGCTCGACGAGCTGGTCGCGGAGTCCGGGCCGCTCCCCGAGCTCGGGCTGGTTCGGCTCGGCCTGGGCGTGGCCCTCGCGCTGCGGGCCCTGCATGCGGCCGGTGTGGTGCACCGGGACCTGACCCCGGGCAACGTGCTGGTCCTCTCCGGTGAGGCGCACGTCATCGATCTGGGACTTGCCGTCGTGGCCGACCTCACGGCCGTCACGCGCAGCGGCCTGGTGCTCGGCACGGCGGGATACCTCGCGCCCGAGCAGGTTCTCGGCGAGGTCTGTAACAGCTCTGTGGATGTGCATGCCTGGGGTGCGACGCTGGCGCTCGCGGGCACCGGCCGGCCGCCGTACGGCACCGGTCGGCCCGAAGCGGTCCTCTACCGCGTCGTGCACGCGCCGCCCGACCTGCTCGGGTTGGCCGGCCCACTGGCGGCGTTGGTCGCTGCCTCGTTGGCCAAGGACGCTGCGCAGCGGCCATCGGTCGACGACATCGTCCTGGCTCTGGAAGCTCTTGGGTCGCGGGAGCTGGTCTCGGTGTCGTCCGGACCGCAGGTTCTCCGGACCGGGAACGTCCCTGCCGCCGAGGTTGGCGTCCCCGGCTGTCTGGCGCCGGCCGTTCCGTCAACCGAGGTGCTGCACGCGGGTGCCACGGGGGTGCCTGGTCCGGACTCGACGCAGGTGCTTGGTCTGGCCGGGACCCGCTCGCTGGATCGGCCCTCGACGGCCTCCTCATCGACGACGGCCTCCTCATCGACGACGGCAGCGGCTTCGGGCACGGCAGCGGCAGTGTCAGCGGTGACGGCCGTGTCAGTAGTGCCTGCTCTGTCTGTGTTTTCGGCTGAGGCCCCGACGACTGCGGCTCTCACGGCGCCAGGCCTCACATCTCGCTATCCCGATACGCCCCGTCGCGAGCCGCACGTCACGCGCCCGTCTTCGTACGGGCCGGCGGCTCCCGTCGTACCGTCCCCGCTGCCCGCTGTCGGGTTGACGCGCAAGCCGGGTGGCGATGGTCGACCTCCGGTTCTGCTGCAGCGCCTCGTCGTCGGGGTGCCGGCCCTGCTGTTCATCGCCTCGGCTGGCCTGCTCGCCCCTGTCGTCACGGGCGCCGCACTGGCACTTGGCGCCGTCCTCCTGCAGACATCATCCCGCGCCACTGCGCACCGTCGCCTGCTGGTCGAGCGTCGCGGCCCGCGCCGCCGCGACCCGGTGGTCGGGCTGCTCGGACTGCCTGCGCGGATGGTGGGGGCGATGGTGGACGTCGTGCTGGCGGTCCCGCTCGTGGTTGTCGTAGCAGCGGGACCGGCATACGTCACCGTCAATCTGGTCCACGGCCGTGCCGGTCCGGCCGCTGCGGCTTCGGCGGCGCTCGTGATCGCCGCGGTCGTGACACTCACGCGGCGCCGCTTCGCGAGCGCGCGGCAGGGGCTCGGACGTACGGCCGCGGCGTTGGCACCGCGGCTGGGCGATGCGCTGGTGATCGGCCTCGGGCTCCTCGCGGCAGCTGCACTTCTACTGGCCGCACCGGGACCCATCTGGTGGCCGGTCACGTCGTCGACGCCGTCCTGTGTGCCGCTGCTCTCCTGCACCTGAACTGCCACGTCCGTGGCGGCCAGCCCCCGGGC
Organism: Frankiales bacterium; assembly: GCA_043784245.1. Taxonomy (GTDB): domain Bacteria; phylum Actinomycetota; class Actinomycetes; order Mycobacteriales; family SCTD01; genus JAYVYM01. Next base: position 3,210 of record JAYVYM010000186.1, on the reverse strand, counting down.
GGCGCTCCGGCTCAGGGGGCCTGGTGGTGCGTCATCGGGAGGCTGTAGCGGTCGTCAGGAGCCGCCTTGACTCGATGGCGTCTGCATCACGATGCCGGGCAGCTGAGCCCGGCGCGGCTTGCTGGCCACCGGACATTCATGGCCGCTTCACCGGCCGGTCGTGCCTGCGCGGTGCGGCCGCCGTAGACCGGTCTCACTGAGTAGTCCCCCGGGTGGCGAGGAGCGGTCATGTCGGTCAGGTCTAGGCAGGTCACGGCGGCGGCCGGCGCCGGCATCGTGGCGGTCGCCCTGTTGCCGGCGGTGTCTGCCGGGGCGGCCACGCCGACGTACCGGCACTCGGAGCACGTGCTGGTGCTCTCGGTGGACGGGATGCACCAGTCCGACCTGGCGCGCTACGTCCGTGCGCACCCGGGATCAGCGCTGGCCGGGCTGACGCGACGCGGCGCCCAGTACACCCACGCGCAGACCACGTTCCCGTCGGACTCTTTCCCGGGGATGGTCGCGCAGTTCACCGGTGGCACCCCGGCCACGACCGGGGTGTTCTACGACGACACCTGGAACCATGCGCTGCTGCCGGCCGGGACGGTCGACTGCCCGAGCGCGACGCCCGGCGCTGAGGTTGCGTTCACCGAGGGCGCCGACCGCTCCCAGAACCCGATCACCCTGGACGCCGGGCAGCAGGTCGCGTCCCCGGTGCTGCGCGCCCTGCCAACCAACACCCTCGCCCAGACCCTGGCGGCGGCACCGGCGATCACCCAGGCGATCCTGGCGATGACCCCGAACCCGCAGGCGCTGCTGAACCCGGCGGCGCTGCCGGTCGACCGGGCGACGTGCCTGCCGGTGTACCCGCACCGCTATGTGAAGGTGAACACCGTCTTTGAGGTGGCGCGGGCCGCTGGGCTGCGGACCGCGTGGTCGGACAAGCACCCGGCGTACGAGATCTTGAGCGGACCGTCCGGCGCCGGCGTGCAGGACCTGTTCACACCGGAGATCAACAGCGTCGCGGACAGCGCCGGCGACGACTGGACCAAGAACAACCTGCTCACCCAGGAATACGACAGCACCAAGGTTGCCGCGGTCCTGAACGAGATCTCCGGCAAGGACCACACCGGGACCCGCCAGGTCGGCACCCCGGCGGTGTTCGGCATGAACTTCCAATCCGTGTCCACCGCCGAGAAGCTGCCGGAGTCGGGCGGGCTGGCCGGCGGCTACCTCCCCGATGGCGCCCCCGGCCCGCTGCTGAGCAACGCCTTTGACTACATCGACCTGCAGATCGGCCGCTTGACCGCGCAGATCCAGCGCACCGGCCAGACCGGCAGCACCACCATCATCCTGTCGGCCAAGCACGGGCAGTCACCAGTCGACCGGGCTGCGTTGCGCCGAGTCGACGACGGCGCCGTACTGGGCGGCCTGGCCGCCGCCTGGAAGAACCAGCATCCGGCCACCCCGAACCTGGTGTCGTTCAGCGTCGACGACGACGGGATGCTGCTGTGGCTGGCTGACCGCAGCCCCGCCGCGCTCGATTTCGCGAAGAACTACCTGCTGGACCACCCCGCTGCTGCCAACCGCGACGGCGACCCCACCGGGACCTTCTCCACGACAGTGCCGGCATCGGGCCTGAGCCAGGTCCTGACCGGGAGCGCCGCCGATCAGTTCATCGGGGCGCCGGCCGGCGACGGGCGGGTCCCTGACCTGATCGGGATCGCCCGGTACGGGGTGGTCTACACCGGCAAGACCGGCAAGATCGCCGAGCACGGTGGGAACCACGCTGAGGACCGGGACGTCCCGCTGGTGGTCGCCGGCGCAGGTGTCGCCGCCCGCGTCGTGGACGCTCATGTGGACACCACCCAGATCGCTCCGAGCATCCTGGCCCTGCTGGGCCTGGACCCCGATGCACTGCAAGCTGTGGTCACTGAGCACACCGCTGTCCTGCCCGACCGGTAACCCGCCCACAGTCCCGGACGCCCGAAGCCGACTGGCAACCCACCGGGCGCCCCCTGGTCACCTGGGACTTCGTCGTGGAGGCGACCAGCACGTGCGCGCTGTCGTGGTGGGAGGGTCAAACCGTCGAGACGGTGGACTGGCTGCGCTGCGACGTGACAGCCCGGCGGTGCCCGGGTACGTCGTGGTCAAGTCGCTGCAGTTCCAGACGCGCGACGCGATGTGCCAGCAGCGGTACGAAGTTGCGTACCGGCGCGCCGTTGAAGCCGGCGACGGTCGCGGTGAAGCTGCGGTGCACCTGCTCGGAACCGAGACTGTCGGCGAACTCCCGGACAAGCTCGGCGTGCACGCCGGCCAGCTGGTGGAGTTCATCGTCGAGGGGGTGGCGCAGGAGCATGACTGCCTCTCGTGACGATCGAGCATCTCCCACCGCCGGACCGAGCTGGACCGCGGGGGCCTGGTGACGAACCTGCACCACCACGGGTGCGGTGCGCCAGCCCCTGGCCCGGTCGGTTCGGCTGTCACACGTATCGGCGATCGGCTGAAGGCCACCGTCATTGCGCATTCCCCGCCCACCCGTCGGCCCAGGGCGTAGACCACCCGGAGCTCAGCGCAGCACGACAACATCCGCCACGTCGCGCTCGGGACGAGGGGCGGGTGGCTCGTTCGGGAAGCCCACGGCGACCGCACCGAGCGGCTCCCAGCTCGCCGGCAGGTCCAGCACCGCGCGTACGACGTCAGGGCAGAACATCGTGCTGCTCACCCAGGCGCTGCCCAGGCCCTCCACGGCGAGCTGTACGAGCAGGTTCTGTACGCCCGCTCCGCCGGCAGCCACGAACAGGCGCTCCTCGGCGGCCGTACGACGGGCGTCGGGGTAGCTGTGCGCGCCGTCGCGCACCAGGCACGGCACCACCAGGGACGGTGCCGTGCGCAGCACATCGCCCCGCCGCAGTCGGCGCGCGACGGCCTCTGCAGATAAGCCGTCGCCCACCAGATCCGCCTCCCACTGCGCGCGCATGGCGTCGAGCAGGGCGTCGCGCCGCTCCTGCACGAGGACGAACCGCCACGGCACCGTGTGGTGCGGCGCGGGCGCCGTCAGCGCCGCGGACACCGCCCGCAGAACGGCCGCCGGGTCGACCGGAGCAGAAGCAAACGAACGCACGGTCCGGCGCAGCGCCAGCGTCTCGGCCTGGGCCTCGCGAGTCCCGAGCCGGAACCAGTCCTGCTCCGCCGGCCGTACCAGCGCGACAGCGCCCCGACCGTCGTCCG